>DASXNP010000465.1:0-2868 GCA_036494985.1 Binataceae bacterium (SeqCode) | reverse complement strand
GCGCTAAAGCGGATCTCATGTTTTAGGACGTCCCTTCTTTGGCCCTGAGTTCTTCATTTCCATCCGCCCGTGCGCAGAGGAGTGCTCCCAGAACAAGGAACTAACACCGGGGGATCATGATCAAGTGGCTTGACAGGGATGGAACGGGAGACGCGAAGGCGATCTTTCCAACGGCTCGGATCGCTCTGGCTTTCGTGGCTGTCATCGGGCTTGGCGTGAGTTCGCGCACCGTACACGGCCAACAATCCGTAAACAATGCATTGATAATTGCTTCGGCTTAGCGTGCTCGGCTTACCCACTCGGTAGCTCGGCGCAACAGGCTTGTCATGACCGATGCTTGGAATTCAATTGCAAGAACCGGCGAGTGGATCCCTGAAGGAATGCGTCCTCCGTTCCACGTTCGATAAATCCTGCGGCGCCTTGGCAGCGGACGGCACCATCATCGGCGCCAGTACTTCTACCGATCAAAGACAAGCGCTCACAAAAGCGGTGGACGAATGTAAGCGCGCGGGTGGGACGCGGTGTGTTCCGCACATTGCCTTTTGTTCGTTCTAAGTTTGCGAGCATATCGTTACAGCAGGCGCAGCCCACTTGGAACGGTCATAATATACTCACTGCTAGACCATGTAGCGCCATGTCATTTGCCCAAACCGGCAATCATGAAATTAGAAGAGTCAAACGCCGTGCCTCTCGAGTCAAGGGCTTTCGATTTGCTTGCGGCAGGCAATGTTTCCGCGGCTGTGGCGACAATTACGGCGCTTGGGTACACACAGACTGCCCTGGAGGCCCTCGATCAGTTGTGCAAGCGGGCTTACCACGACCTGAAGAGCATCCCCATAATGACCGCCATTGCCTGGGAGGCCGTCGGGTTCGGGCTCAAGTGCGCGGCCGCTTCGCCAGACTCCGAATCCGCCAACAGGTATAAAGAGCGCGCCAGAGCGATTGCGTACAACGCGGGAGCCAACTGTTGGCCGGGCTGGGGCGATCCGGTTGAAATCAAATCGGCCGATATCGCCGAAGGGCTGAAACTCGCCGAACGGAGCTATGAGCTGGTCGAGGAACTCGGCCTCGGAGATAAGGCGATTGGCAGTGCCGTCTGGCTCATTGGTGCGCTGCAGATGGCCTGCGGGCGCCTGTCCACGGCGAGTGCGCAGTTTCTGCATGCTGAGGAAGCCTTCCGGGCGGCGCAATTAACAGCACAGGCGGCTATGGCACGAGGGTACGCCGCACTGGCTGACAAAGCTCTGCCGGAGTCGCATTTCAGGGGTACCGAGTCGTTGGCGGCGATTCTCCGGTCGCTGCGAGCCATGGAATCCCGCGAGGCGAAGTTCTTCGCCGATCAATTGGTTACCGCCGAAAGGATCTTTTCGTCCCGATAGTTCGCTCGGGATACCGACCGTGCTGCCCAAGTGAACTAAACTTCCCGGAAGCGGACAATCGGGCATGCGTCAGCCCCAGATCCGCCGCACGCGCGTTTTGGCGGAGGTAATCGGAGAAGAATTGAGTGAAAGTTCGTTGTCGGTTATAGTGAGGGCTTGGATTCGGCACCGCCACATTCGGTGGAACGACCCTCGGTTTCTCCCCAACTCGGCGAACCGCAGGACGGGGTTCTGGAGCCAGAGGTTTGCCTCAAGGAACTGTCGGGTCTTGAAATCGATAACTTATGGCGGGAAGCAGAAGCGGGTGCCGTCGATCTTACGCAGGTGGAGCTGGCCACGGTGCTGCTCACACTCGGTGCTAAGTACAACTATGGGCTGGCTCCGTCGGTAGGGGCCTCTCGCGCGCAGATTGCAACCTTCGTGAAGGCACTTCAGTTGCGGGATCTCGCGCTCGCTCACGCTTGTGCTCTCGGTCGCAATGCTGCCTGGGAGCGGTTCGTCGCTCGATTTCGCGAGCCGTTGAGGCAGGCCGCGATCGGCATCACGGCGTCGGCGTCATTGGGACAAGAACTCGCTGATTCGCTCTATGCCGAATTATTCGGTCTGACAAAGCGTGGCGAGTCACGCCGGTCTCTCCTGGCGACGTACTCCGGCCGCGGATCGCTCATGGGTTTTCTGCGGGCCACGCTGGCTCAACGTAACGTCGACCGTCATCGCCGCGCGGGTCGCGAGACGCCGATCGAGGATGAGGATCCGCCGGCGGCTCTTTCGCCCCCTCATACTACGCCTGAGGTGCTCTTGCGCCTGGGCCAATCGCTTACAGCGATCATGGGCTCGCTAGACCCGGAAGAACGGTTTCTACTTTCAGCGTGGTTTTTCGACGGGCGAACGTTACTGGAGATCTCACGGACGCTGAACGTGCACGAGGCAACCGTGAGCCGCCGAATCCAGCGGCTTATCGCCAGGCTCCACAAGGATCTTCTCAAGAATCTGCAGGCATTGGGCATGTCCCAAGCGGGGGCAGAGGAGGCCCTGGGGACGGATCCCCGCGATCTGGCGATTAACCTGCGAACCTTGCTGCAAACATCCCGACCTGCCGCGTTCCTAGGACAGGAACCTTCTGGAGACTCGGAATAATGAGCGAACATCTACATCCCGACCCGGACTCGCTCAACTCCTTCCTGGAAGGGGTGCTTCCAGAGCATGAGCGCCTCCAATGCATGGCGCACCTTTCGGAGTGCTCGCGCTGCCGGGATATCGTCTTCATGGCGCGGGGGGCTGTACCCGCTCCCGTGGCGTCGAGTGCGGCTCCGGCGTGGCGACGCTGGTTCGCGCCGGTTCCAGTGTTTGTTGCAGCAGCCGCTGTATTTGTCGTCGCGCTCGCGCTTTCATGGTATCTGCGTCGTACCAGCGTGCAACCCGAAATCGTGGCACGAGTAGCCACGCCGTCACCAGTTCCGGGGGTCTCTTCCACGCCGGAAATCAAGCC
>DASXNP010000464.1:0-3536 GCA_036494985.1 Binataceae bacterium (SeqCode) | reverse complement strand
GGTCTGTCATGGTCGAGGACCGGGAGTCCCAGGAGGCTCGGCATAACCCGCAATAATTCACTTATCTGAACTGACTAATGCGGAAACTTCCTCAATTCTGCAGTTTTGGGAGTCTGGCCTACAGGGCAAAGCCCGATCGGGTGCTTGCGCGATGTGGCCGCCGGCGGTTCGCTGCCGTGCGAAGACGACCAGTGCACGACGCAATGCGCTAATAGCGGCCACTGATCGGAGCGGCCCCGAACGGGTAACATCGACCCGAAGGCGACCTACAGGTTCGACGTGATGAACGGTTGGAAAGCGACAGAAAGCGGTCTTCGGCTGAGGCATCGGTTGCGCCAGAGCGCGTACGTCGCGGCGCAGGCTGCTATATCTTCTAACTATCCTCAACGGGCTCGATCGGAGCCTCGCTTCGGAGCGGGGCGATGGCTCGGTCGACAACGGATAGTCGCTCCAAAGCATTATTCAGCACATCAACGGCATGACTGCGATCATCGGCTGACATCGCGTCGAGATCAAGGTCTAGCTTGAGATTGGGACGCTCTTCGTGGATGAAGCCGCGGACCGCGCTGACATTCTCATTGGTATCGACGACTTGATAAGTGGCTACCGGGTAGGCAAAGCCTTTGACCGAGATGCGCCCACGCTCCTCGCAGTGGATCCACGGGCGAACGGCCGCGTAAGTTTCATACGATATCAGGATTTCGCCCGGTATGGCGGCAGCTTCAAGCCGCGACGCGAGGTTCACGCCGCTGCCGATGATCGTGTAGTCCATCCGATCCTCGCTGCCGAAGTTCCCGACGGTGCAGTATCCTGTATTGATTCCGATCCGGCACTGGAGGGGTTTTTCGATACCCGACGCCCGCCACAACTTCTGCAGTTCGCGCATTCTCTCGCGCATGGCGATGGCCATCTCGACACAGGCTAGCGCGTCCTCATTGACACCGCGAGTCTCGGGATCACCAAAGAAGATAACAATAGCGTCACCGACGTACTTATCGACCGTCGCTCCGTAAGAGAGGGCGATCTGCGACATTTCGGTTAGATAATGGTTTAGTAGCCGCGTGAGGTCCTCGGACTCGAGCCTATCCGCCGTTTCGGTAAAGCCCGCGATATCCGAGAAAAATACGGTCAGCTTTTTCCGGCGACTTGCGATTTTGACTTCTTGTTTTCCGGTGAAAATTGACTCGTAGACCTGAGGCGAGAGATATTTCGCGAGCTGGCTTGAGAGCTGCTCGAGGGATCTAGTTTTTTCCGCCAGTTGGGTCTCGCGTCGCTTTAACTCAGTGATGTCCGAGTAGACGGCCACCGTGCTACCGTCGTCGGTCCTGCGCTCGCTCACCAAAATCCAGCGGCCGTCGCCGCGATGCTGAATCTGCGGGTCAGTGGGTGCCTGGTGGCGTGCCATGCGTTCTCGGACCCAGTCCTCGAGGCGGCCCTCGGCGTCCTTGATATACCCGTGCTCGGCGGCGCGCCGAATGATGCGCTCGAAACTCATGCCGGGCGCTATATCGACGTCGCCGCCAGGATAGAGGAGCGTTTGGTATTTGCTGTTGCACAAGACCAGATTATCCTCGCTGTCATAGAGCGAGAACGCTTCGGAGATGCTTTCGATCGCGACCGCCAGTCGCCGGCGGCCTTCACGAATCTCACTTTGGTTCGCCTTCTGAAGCTCGATCGCCGTGTCGCGAAAGACGCCGAGCGCGTCGGCCATCCGGCCGATTTCGTCGGTGCGATCGCGACCCGGCACGTCGATCGCTGTGTCTCCCGCCGCGAGCCCGCTCATCGCACGGGTAATTCTCTCGATTGGCTTCACCACTTGAGCGATCACATACCGCGTTGCGATCAGAATCGCCCCCGCCAGGCTCGCGGCGGTGATGAGGAGAAGCAGCAGCTTGCCGTTGCGGATGGCCTTGGCTAAGCGAAGCGCGGCTTCATCGCTGTTGCTCTGCGCAGTCGTGACCAAGTCAGTCACTTCCTTGCCGAGTTGTAAGAGGAGGGAACTGCTTCTCTCTAAAGACGCCTGAGCAGCCGCGACCGTTCGTAGCTCTTCGCGTCGCAAATCGAAGAGGTTGCCTGTGGAGGCGCCGAAGCCGATCAGGGTTTCAGTGAGGCTTCTTAGAGGACCTTCGGCCGCCTGGGCGGAAAGCTGCCCGAGCAGTTTCTTAGCGTGGTTCGCCGCCGCATCGAACCGCTCCTGAAGAGGCTGCAGCGCGGCTGGATCCGGTACGTTAGCCGCCTCGTTCAAAAGACCGGCGGCCAAATTGCCGTCAGCGCGAAGCGTCAGAAGCACTTGCAACGTTCTCACGCCACCCAGGACTAGGCCGGTGATCGCATCCGTGCTCTTCGCCGTCACGTCCTCGCTCACGGTTACGAGGTCGAAACCGGCGTCGTCCACCATTGGCGTAAGTTTCTCAAGCAGCGCTCGCTGCGCGGACTCGGCGGCCGCCGCCATTCTCTCTCGCTTGGCCTCTAGCGAACGCCGTGTCTCACCGGCGGCCCGAAGTTCCTGGACGCGGGCTTCGAAAATGTTGTCCGCGCTGCTCCCAAGCGCAGTCAGCGCCTCGCTCGCCTGACGCAGCCTCTCGTTCTCAGGCGAAGCGCGCAATTTCCCGAGATTGCGTTCCACAGCCGCCGCCGCCGCGGAGAATCGCTCGCGGAACGGCTGGATCAGGGCCGGATCATCGACGGTTGCCGCCTGAGCCAGGAGGCCAGCCGCAAGATTACCGTCGGCGCGCAAAGTCAAAAGCGCAAGCAAGCCGTCGACTCCGCTCTCTATCAGGCCTGCGATAGCTTCCTTGCTCTTGGTCGTTAAATCCTCACTGGTGATAACAAGGTCAAAACCAGCATCGTCCACCAAAGGCACAAGAACGTCCTGGAACTTGGCGTGTAGGGCGGCGAGCTCGGCGACCGCCGTCGCTCTTTGCGCGCCTAACCGCAAGCGCTGCTCGACCGCGCTGTCGAGCGCTTGGAGTTCCGTCGCGATCTTGCCTTCAATGTCGATAACGTTGGCGAGCTTTGCCTCCGCCGCTCCCGATTGGAGCCCACGGGTCGCGGTGGAGAGCTCGCTCAGCCTCTGTACGAGCTTCTGCTGTTCCTGCGCTCGCTCCTTCTCGTTGCGACTCGCGATCAGCGCCGGAGCCGTTGCCGCGATTTCGGCGTTCTTCTCCGCGAGGCGGAGCGACGCCGCCATCCCGACTATACTTTCCGTGGTGATCCGGGCGACCGACCTGTCGATATCCGCAAAGGCGTACCACGCGACCGCGCTCGCGCCGCAGGTGAGCATGGCCAAGCTGGCGAACGCGAGGATCAGTTTAGCCTTGATGCCCAACGGCGCTCTGTCCCCGAGCGCGCGGCCCGAGGAGGCCATCTCGGAATTCAGGGTCTCGGTTCTAGCGGCCCGCTGCGCTCCTTCCGCTCTGCTCATCGCAGCGCGATGCTAACAGGAGCGGGTCGGCGCTGATCGGCCGCAGGCTTTCCGCGCTGGCGGGTCACCTCAGCGCTCCATCCGATCAACCGCCTTCAGGCTGCCATCTGCC
>DASXNP010000463.1:0-1505 GCA_036494985.1 Binataceae bacterium (SeqCode) | reverse complement strand
CCGTGCTTGCACAATGGAACTCGCCTCGGCGAGCAGGCCGTTCCGTAGAAACTCATTCACCGCTTTGGCCGTCGCCGACTCTGTATCAGCCCGCCGCTTCTCGGATACCGCTCGATTTCGTTCCCGGAGCGCTTGGGCCCTCGCTTCGCTGGCCACTTGCTCCGCGAGCAACGCCGCATTGCGTTCCTCGATAGCCCGCTTTTCCGCAGACGTTGCCCGGTCTCTCTCCAGCAAGGCCGCGTGCCGGGCGCTGGTAGCGCTTGCCGCCTGCCACATGCTGGCCATAATTCCTCCGGTGAGCACCACAAATACGGCCGCGATCCCTGCGACTAAGGCACTGTGCCGGCGCGCGAACTTCTGCAATTGGTAGGTTGCGCTCGGCGGCCGCGCCACAATCGGCTCGTCTTCGAGATAGCGCCGAATATCCGCCGCCAGCTCTGCTGCCGAGCCATACCGCCGGTCCTTTTCTTTCTCCAGCGCCTTGGCGACGATGGTTTCTACGTCGCCTCGGTACATCCGGTCGACCGAACTCAGGGGAGCCGGCTCTCCTTCGCGAATGGTCTGCACGGCTTCGTCGAGCGCCTTACCGACGCGATATGGCGGGCGCCCGGCCAGTAGTTCATATAAAACCAAGCCCAGCGAGTAGACGTCGCTGCGCACATCGATCTCCAGGGGATCGCCGAGCGTTTGCTCCGGACTCATATACGCAAGCGTTCCCACCAACTGCCCCAAATCCGTCTCACCCGCTGCCGGCGCGTTTATGCCGGTCGTGCGGGCGACGCCGAAATCAAGAATCCTGGGCTGGCCAGCGTCATCCACCAGGATGTTGCCCGGTTTCAGATCGCGGTGGATCAGACCCTGCTGATGCGCGTGATGCACCGCGTCGAAGATCTTGAGCATAAGGTCCAGCCGTTGCCGGAGGTTCAAGTGCTCTGCTTCCGCGTAGTCTCGCAGGGACCGACCATGGATAAATTCCATCGCGAAGTAGGGTTGCGGGCCCAGCCCGGTATCCGCGGTGCCGGCTTCATAGATTTGAGCTATGCCCGGGTGGTGCAGTCGGCCGAGCGCCCACGATTCGTACTCAAACCGTCGACGCAACTCAGGTCCGGCAAAACCAGGCTTGATGATCTTAAGGGCTACCGCGCGACGCGGACTTTCCTGTTCGGCTTCATAGACGACGCCCATCCCGCCCTCGCCGAGAAGGCGGATGATCCGGTACTGGCCGATCTTGGCAGGCAACGTGAGAGTTACGCGATCCGCGACCGCGTCGTCCGCTGCCCAACCGGTTCTATTCATCGGTGCAACGGTGGAAGCTGCGTCGATAGGGACTTGGAATTGAGAATCACTGAGGTTCCCCAAAATTACACCTCGCGTTTACGTGCCGGTTGGCCGCTCACCCCAGCAGGCACCAGCAGGAATCCATTCTAAGCCTGCTCACCAAAGCGATGTGTGCCTTTCATGTAAGAAGTGTGTGAAACTCTACTCCCTTGGCGTGACTCAGCACT
>DASXNP010000462.1:0-1583 GCA_036494985.1 Binataceae bacterium (SeqCode) | reverse complement strand
CTTCGTCGCGGCCGGTCAGTACTCGCCCTCGACGTAGCCGGCTTCGGCGACGTAGTTCTCGAAGCGGGTGTACTGGGTTAAATAGGTGAGGATCGCGGTGTCGGTGGGTCCGTTGCGCTGCTTGGCGACGATCACCTCGGCGGTGCCGGCGGCTTTGGAATCCTTGTGGTACATCTCGTCGCGATAGATGAACCCGATGACGTCGGCGTCCTGCTCGATTGCGCCTGATTCGCGCAAATCGGCCAGCAGCGGGCGGCGGTCGGGCCGCGTCTCGACCTGCCGGTTGAGCTGCGACAGCCCGATCACCGGCACTTTGAGTTCCTTGGCCAGCGCCTTAAGCGAGCGCGAGATTTCCGAAATTTCCTTTTCGCGCGACTCGCCGGGCCGCGACGCGCGCATCAACTGGAGGTAATCCACGACTATGAGGCCGAGCCGGTTGTTGCGCTCGCGCGCCAGCCGCCGGCATTTGGCCTTGAGCACGATCGGCGAGGTGTCGGAGCTGTCGTCGATGAAAAGCTGGGCCTCCGACAGCCGTGCCGCCGCCCGGGCCAGCTTGGGAAAGTCCTCCGCCTTGAGAAACCCGGCCCGCGCCTTGGCCATATCCACCCGCGCCTCGGAGCACAGCAGGCGCAGCACCAGTTGCTCCTTGGACATTTCCAGCGAGAAGAAGGCGACCCCGACCTTGGGCTCCGCGTCCATCGCGGCGTAGGCGGCGATATTCAGCGCCAGCGCCGTTTTGCCCATGCTGGGGCGGGCCGCGAGGATGATCAGGTCGGAGGGCTGAAGTCCCGCGGTGATCCGATCGAGGTCGGAAAAGCCGGTCGGCACGCCTGTGACCAGCTCGCGATTTTCGTACAGCCGCTCGATCAGCTTGAGCGATTCGCGGGTCAACTCCGGCATCGAGTGGAAAGAGGGCCGGATGCGCCGTTCCGAGATCTGGAAGATTTTGTGTTCGGCCTGATCGACAAAATCGTCGGCGTCGGTCTGGGCGTCATAGGCTTCGCTGGCAATCTCGGTGGCGACCGAGGCAAGGCTGCGCAAGACCGCTTTTTCGCGCACGATTCGCGCGTAATAGGCAGCGTTGGCGGCGGTGGGAACGCGCGTGGCCAACTCCGCGATATAGGCCGGACCGCCGACCTGTTCGAGCACGCCGCGCCCGCGCAGGCTTTCGGTCAGAGTGATTGCGTCAACCGGCTGAATGCGGTCGGCCAAGTCCACCATCGCCTGGAAGATCAGCCGATGCGATTCACGGTAGAAATCGTCAACCCCCGCCACCTCGAGGACCGCGTTGACCGCGTCGTTGTCCAGCAGGATCGCGCCGAGGACCGACTCTTCCGCTTCGATATTTTGAGGAGGAACGCGCCTTAATATATCGCCGCCCGCTGCCGCCACAAGCCCACCTTGCTACCAACTGGAACCGCCCACGAACACTTGAAAATCGATATAGGGATTATAGCGGCAGACGATACTGACTCGCCACCGCGTCCGGCAAGCCAGAGTTAAGGACCGTCCACAGAAGTTAGGGGTTTTGCACAATCACCGCTTGAGGAGTGGGAGACGACAACAGAGCGACTCCACCTCGA
>DASXNP010000461.1:0-3849 GCA_036494985.1 Binataceae bacterium (SeqCode) | reverse complement strand
GCTTTAAGCCGGCTCTTAGTGGTGTCCCGCCGCGCGCACCACTGTCCTGCCCCGGTTCGGTACGACGGGCTTAAGTTTGCGCGCCATCGCCTTCTCGGTTATCCGGTTTCTCCGCTCGGCCTTGTGCCTCGCGCTCGCCGCGGCGCGCTCTTTGACTTCCGGCAGCACTGCGCGACCAAACAGTTCGATCGACGAGCACAGCATCTCATGCGGGATCCGTCCGGCTTGCGACAGGAAGACCACCTGGTCTACTCCGGCATCTTCAAATGCGCGCAATCGCTCGCGAATCTGCTCCGGCGTTCCGACCGCATCCTGGGTGCGCCCTTCGGGCATCGCGAAGGCGCGCGGAGAATTCTTGAAGTTCTCCCAAATGTTGGTCTTACCGGGTTCGTGCTCTCCGAAAAACGCATAATGCCCGAGTCCGTAGATGAAAAACGAATGGTTTTCGTCGGCGATCTCGCGCACTTTCTTCTCGTCGCGGTCACACAAGAAAGGACAAGCGATCGCAATCTGCGGATTCACATCGTATCCGATCGGCCGACACTCGTCCTCGAGGGTCTGGTGGTAGTCATGCACCCACTGGCGCGATTCCTCCGGCGATGCAAAGGAAAACGTTAGCGCCCCGAGGCCCAGCCTTGCCGCCAGCAGTATCGTCTCGCGCCGCGAACACGCCAGCCACAGTGGCGGATGCGGCCGTTGAAGCGGCTTCGGCACCACGTTGCGCACCGGCGCCGTGATGTACTTGCCGTCATGGCCCGTAAACGGCTCCTCGACCAGCATCCGGGTAACCACACTCAACCCCTCCAACCACATGGCCCGCTTCTCTTCCTGCGCAACCCGAAAGCCCCCCAGCTCTACTTCCGCCGCGCCCTCACCGGTCCCGAACTCGCACCGCCCGTCGCTCATCAAATCAAGCGTCGCGATCCGTTCTGCCACCCGCGCCGGATGATTGATCAGGGACGGCATCTGGACGATCCCGTGGCCAATCCTGATTTGCTTGGTCCGCGCCGCACACGCCGCCAGAAAAATCTCTGGGGCTGACGAATGGGCATACTCCTCGAGAAAGTGATGCTCGGTCGCCCACACGTAATCGAAGCCCAGGCCGTCGGCCAGAACGACCTGTTCCAGCGCGTCCTTCAGCAGGCGATGCTCGGAGTCCGCCGACCAGGGCCGCGGCAACTGATGTTCATAAAATCCGCCAACCTCCATCTAACCCCTCGCTTTCTCCTTCTCGTGCATCCGGCCTTTGTGCTCTATATGGACTTAAATCTCTGGACCGGAGGCGCGAAATCAGCAAAGTGACTCCGCTCAGTTTGATGCACGCATGATGACACCGAGCCCCACAAAAGCAAGCCGCAGACCGCCGTCATGAGCACTCACCCCATCCTCCCCACCACCGTCGTGGGCAGCTACCCGCAGCCCGAATGGCTGGTCGATCGCGCAATCCTCGACCAACGCCTGGTTCCGCGCGTCCGTGCTCGTGACATTTGGCGAATTTCCGAGCAGTTCCTTGAACAAGCGCAGGACGATGCGACCATCGCTGCGATTCACGAGATGGAACTGGCGGGCCTCGACATCATTACCGACGGCGAAATCCGCCGCGAAAGCTACTCCAATCGCTTCGCCAACGCCCTCTCAGGCATCGATCCCATACGCACCGGACAGGCCCTCAACCGCGCCGGCGCCGGCGGCTATCCGGTCCCACTGATCTCGGGACCGATCCGCCGGGCCGCTCCGGTCGAGGTCCGCGACCTCACCTTTCTTCGCGACCACACCCAACGCCTGGCCAAGATCACGCTGCCCGGTCCGTTTACCATGACCCTGCAAGCCGAAAACGCCCACTACCCTGATCGGGAATCTCTAGCGAACGATTTCGCCGCCGCGGTCAACGCCGAGATCAAAGACCTCTTTGCGGCTGGCGCCGATGTCGTACAAATCGACGAACCCTGGATGCAGGCCTACCCGGACCAGGCCCGCGCCTT
This sequence comes from Binataceae bacterium (SeqCode), assembly GCA_036494985.1. GTDB lineage: Bacteria > Desulfobacterota > Binatia > Binatales > Binataceae > DASXNP01. The sequence continues at coordinate 1,867 of DASXNP010000461.1, read as the reverse complement.
CGGACTCGATGCCCTCAACCGCGCCCTCGATGGCGTCAGCGGCACGACCGTTGTGCATCTGTGCTTTGGTTATGCCCACCTGGTTAAGAACAAACCTTCCGGATACTCGTTCCTGCCCGAATTGGAAACCTGCGCGGCTAGTCAAATCTCGATCGAGGCGGCGCAGCCCGACCTCGACCTCGCGATCCTGCGCGAGTTGCCCTCCAAAACCATCGTCCTCGGCGTGCTCAATCTGGGCGACCCCCGGATCGAAACGCCTGCGATCGTGGCGGGCCGCATTCGTCGCGCGCTCGAACACCTGCCTTCCGAACGATTGGTCGTCGCGCCCGATTGCGGAATGAAATATCTTCGCCGCGAAGTCGCCTTCGGCAAGCTCAAGGCGATGGTCGACGGCGCGCGGATGGTAAGGTCCGAATTGTCTTGGCCAGCACCCGAGCCCGCAAAAGCCCACTAGTGCTAGTCCGGTTGGGCGGCGAAGATCGAACCGCCGCCCGAGAGCCGGCTGCGGGCGGTGGCTTTCGTAAGTGGCGGCGGGCTAGCCGAGTTGGGCGATGGCGCGGGTCAGTCGTTCAACGGTTCGCTCGCGTCCCAACACATCGATCACTTCGTAGATTCCCGGGCTGACCGTCCCGCCCGTGATCGCCACCCGCACCGGTTGCGCTAGTTGTCCCAGCTTCAGGTTGAATCGCGCCAGCACCCGCTCGAAGGCAACCTGGATCGCGGCGAGATCGAAGGCCCCGCTGATCGCGCCTAGCTCCGATGTCAGCGCTCGCAACGGCTGGCCAATTTCGGGCTTCAAAAACTTCGCGGCCGCCTTCGGATCGATTGCTATCTGGTCGACCAGGTAGAAGCGTGCGAACTCCGCAAGCTCTACAAGGGTCTTGGCGCGCTCGCGCAGGGTCGCCATCGCTTTCGCCAGCCAAGCATCGTCACCGGGAATCGGAAATCCTGCCCGCTGAATGAACGGCTTGACTAGTGGAACCAGTTCGGTGGCGCTTCGCTGCTTCAGATAGTGAAAGTTCAACCACAGGATTTTTTCCTGATTGAAAACGCCCGCCGACTTGCCGCATTCGGCGAAATCGAAAAACTCGACCAGCTCGGCTTTTGAGAAAATCTCCTGGTCGCCGTGCGACCATCCCAGCCGCACCAGATAATTCACCAGGGTCTCGGGAAAATACCCGGCGTCTCGATACGCAAACACCGAGGTCGAGCCATGGCGCTTCGACAGCGGCTTGCCGTCGTGCCCCAGCACCATCGGCAGATGCGCAAAGGCGGGCGGGCGCAAGCCCAGCGCCTCGAATATTTGGATTTGCCGCGGCGTATTCGGCAGGTGGTCATCACCGCGGACGACATGGGTTATCTCGAAATCGCTGTCGTCGATGACGGTGGCGAAGTTGTAGGTCGGAAGACCGTCCGATCGAACAATTATCAGATCGTCGAGTTCGCTGTTCTGAAAGACCGTCCTGCCTTTTACTAGGTCGTCGACGGCCGTCTCACCCTCGTCAGGCGAGCGAAACCGTATCGTGTAATTGCGCCCCGCCCGCTTGTCCGGAAGTTCCAGCTCCGGATCGAATCGCTTCCCGCGGCAGGTCCCGTCGTATCCCGGCTTGCGGCCCTCCTTCTCCGCCGCGCGCCGCTTCGCTTCCAGTTCCTGCGCGGTGCAGTAGCACGGATAGGCCTTGCCCTCACGCAGGAGCCGGCGCGCACCATCGTGATATCGAGCGATTCGATTGGATTGGAACAAGGCCGGGTTGGGCGGACCATCGTCCCAGTCAAGACCAAGCCATTTGAGGCTGGCGACTATCTCATGGAGCGATTCCTTGCTCGATCGCTCGCGATCCGTGTCATCTATCCGCAAATAGAATTT
>DASXNP010000460.1:0-4396 GCA_036494985.1 Binataceae bacterium (SeqCode) | reverse complement strand
CGGCGGTACTTCGGAGATCGGCATGGGTCTCGACATAGGTGTTGGTCCTGACTTGCAAGTCAGATGTAAGCCGTTTTCCGGCGTGCAACTATTCGCGATATTGTTAATGAGCTATGAAGCAGAACTTCACAGTCAGGCATGGTGCGCTCGACGGTGTAGAGGCTTTCCTGAGCGTTGCTCAGTACCGAAATTTCCGCCGAGCAGCCGCGGAACTCGGGGTGACGCCCTCGGCTATTAGTCAGGCTGTACGCGCACTTGAGGCGCGGGTCGGCGCAGTGCTCTTCATCCGCACAACGCGCAGTGTTGGCCTGACCGAAGCGGGCGAACGATTTCTTTCTGGCGCAAGGCCCGCGTTCGAGGAGCTCGTCGCTGCAAGTGGGGCCGCGCGTGAACTCGGACAACGGCCGGCTGGGCTGTTGCGCCTCACTGTGCCGCGTACGGTAGTGCCGATCCTGCTGGAGCCGCTGGTCGCATCCTTCTGCCGGGCGTATCCCGAGGTTGAGGTGGAGATTGCCGCGAGCGAGAAGCTGGTCGACTTCGCAGCTGAAGGATTTGACGCCGGCATACGGTTAGGCCAATTCATCGCCGCCGACATGATCGCGGTGCGGCTGACGAAGCCATTCCCTTTCATTATCGTCGGCAGCCCCGCGTACCTCGCACGCAGCGGCCGGCCCAAGCGCCCGGACGATTTGCGCCATCACGCATGCTTGAGATTGCGGCGATCTAACGGCGCACTCGCATTATGGTCGCTCAACGACAACGGTCGCGCGATCGAGCTTGCTGTATCGGGTCCGTTCATCGCCAACGACTTTCCCACCATGCTTGGCGCTGCCGTCGAAGGCGTAGGTCTTGCGCAAGTGCCTGCACCGATGGCCACCGGCGCTGTGGCGGCGGGAAAACTCGTTCGCGTGCTAGAGCCGTTTGCGCCGATGATGCCGGGCGTGTTCCTCTACTATCCCGGCCGGAGGCAAATAATGCCAAAGCTGCGGGCCTTCATCGATCACATGAAGAGCCATTCGGACGTCGCCGACAAAACCTCTATTTACGTTGATGATCGCCGATCCAGACCGCGCAAACGAGTCTGATGCAGGGCTTGCCCCAATGGATTCGGCTCATCTAGAGTTGTTTGCCTCGAAGGTGATTCCTGCATTTCCGTGAATTTTGACGCGGGCCCTAGCTGTTGCCGGGACGGCCAGAGAGAAGGAAGTCTGAGACGGAAAGTGAGTGAATTCTGCAAGGCGGCGCTCGCGCATCGCGCCAGAGCCGCAAATTCTTTCAGATAGCTGTGTTCCGGCGAAGGATGTAGTCGGCGGTGTGCTGTGCCTGGGCTGCGGCGAGAATCAGAATGCGCCGATCGTCACGCAGTCTCCTAAGTAATCAGCAGGAAATCGTAATTTAAAGGAACGCGGCTTCGATCGCTTTTTTCGGCGATAGAGTTTCATCTCCTCTGCATTATTCTTACCGAGACTAAAAGCTATGATTGTTGAGCTAGGCCTTTATTCCCATTCGATGATCTTTGGCGAGAACAGAGCAATCGAGTCGTCGCGGTCAGTCGTTTTAGACTTCAAACGGATCCTCCAAAAGGCCAAGCTCCCACTTGCGCTCCGGTTCCATGACTTGCGCCACAGCGCCGCGAGCCTCCTGCTGGCTCAGGGCGTCCAGCTCCGCGTCATCATGGAGCTGCTCGGCCATAGCACGATTGCTCTAACGGCGAACACATACAGCCACGTGATGCCGTCGATGATGCAAGACGTTGCGGACAAAATGGACGCGATTCTAGAAGGCTGACGCTCTAATCGTGTTTGGCGCGTTAAACCACGGCAGGTCCCATGGTGCCGCTTCTTTAGTGGCACTTCATCTTCCCCTCAAAAGCAGCCCGATCGCTGTATTTTCGGCCCGGTGGCTGTCAAATCGTGCTGTCAACCTGCATCGAACTGGTGCGAAAAGACCAAAACCCTTTGCCGGAGGCGGGACTCGAACCCGCACGGAGCTTGCGCTCCAGAGGATTTTAAGTCCTCTGTGTCTGCCATTTCACCACCCCGGCTCTAACCGATCGCTATCGATTTTGGATCCGCAAACTGGCGAATCGTCGCGCCGATCCGAACGAGCATCCCTTCGAAAACCTCCGCGCGCTCGACGGAATAAAATTCCGGCTGCGAACCGCGCCGCTAGCCGCTTCTTGATCATGGTTCGGGGTTGCTTTTCCGACCGAAGGCGCCTTCGGTATTCTTGTGACTGACCTGCGCGCTTTGCTTTCAGTATCGATTTTGCTGATGGCGTTTTCCACCGCGAAAGCCGCATCGCCGACAATCAGTCTATTTCCACTACCCGGCGGTACAAGCCCCGATTCTATAGCGATCGATTCGAACGGTAGCATCTACTTTGCCGATCCAAGGGCGAACTCCATCGTTGGCTTCAACCCGATCGATTCGTCGCTACAATCCTTCACGATTCCGACGCGCGATGCTTACCCGGGCGATCTAATTAGCGGCCCGGATTCATTGCTTACCTTCTCTGAGACTCATGGCGGCAAGATTGGACGCCTCGACCCAGCGTCGGGGGTTATTCACGAATATCCCGCCCCCGATGGAGCTGACGATCCCTCGATGATTGCGCTCGGACCCGCCGGTGCGATTTTCTTTACTTGTCCACTTGGAAATCTGATCGGCGCACTCGATCCCAGTTCTGGCCAGTTTTCGTCGTTCGCGATTCCCACACCCCATTCCAATCCTTATGCGATCTCTCGCGGTCCGGTCGGTGCGCTTTTTTTCTCCGAGCCGAAGGCCTCAAAGATTGCGCGCTTCGATTTATCGACTCATTCGATAGAGGAGTTCACCGCGCCAACTCCGGATTCGCAACCGCTCCGACTCGTCTCCAAGGGACCGCTCGTCTTCTTTACCGAGTATCAGTCCGGAAAACTCGGCCGCCTTACCCCATCGGACGGGACTTTCAAGGAATGGGCCTCGCCGGGGGGACCGTCATCGCACCCGGAAGCGATCGCCATCGATCACGATGGTGCGGTCTGGTACTGCGAATCAGGTCGCGGCGCGCTGGTCCGCTTCAATCCCGACGATGAAAGCTTCTCGCAAATCGCTCTTCCCCAGGGAGCATCCTCCGTGCATAGCATGGAACTAGCACCGGATAGACGCATTTGGATGGCGCTCGGCGGTATCCACGCGCTAAGTGCGCTAACGCCCTGAATTCGGTGAGGTTTCGGATCGACGGTTATGATCACTTCGACAGAAAAGGCCTTTGGTGCTTGGCGGCTCGCTCTCGCGACCCTCGTGGCGACTGCATTAGGGTGCGGCATAGCCCAGGCACCAATCAAAGACACTCCGAGAGTCGCCGCGACGCCGCAGAGCGGGCAGTTTTCCATCGTTTCAAGGGCCGTTGATCCAGTCGGCGATGTGACCCCGGTGTACATCTCGGTCGCCAACGGGACGAGCGTGAATCGCACGATCAATCCCGGCCAGATCTTCGCGCTCGACCCCAACGGTGATCGTATCGCGCCGTTGCCCCCGGGTGAGGCCGCACGCCAGGCGGGCGGAGCGGGAACACTCAAGGCTGCGTTGGTTAGCGGGGCCGTCGGCGGCGTCGCCGGAGCCGCTGTCGGCACCGGCTTGGGCGCGATAGCAGGCGCGATCATCGGCGAACCAGTGACCGGCTTAGCGATCGGAGGTGCGACCGGCGCGGGAGCAGGGATATACGACAGCGTTGGACGGGGTCAGGACCAGGCGCAGTATCAAGCAAATACGCAGATCAATGCGCTCGCGATTCCAGCGGGCGACGTTCGCCAGGATTTCACCGTTAGCGGTTACGTCTTTTTTCCGAAAGGTAGGTACAGCGACATTGTGATGCTGGTGACAAACGCTGAGACTGGCAACACCGAGATTATAAAGCAGCCTTGGCGCTGATTGATCTACGATGCGCGCTTCATTGGCGTCTCTTTTCGTTGCCTTCGCGGCCATGCTTTTGGTCGGATGCGCCGTGGCCGATGCACCGATCAATGATCGCCCCAACGTCGTCGCCACTCCCCAGAAAGGCGAAATGACGGTGACGTCGAGGGCATCTGCTGCGGTCGGAAACGTGACGCCGGTCTACGTTTCGATCGCAAACGGTACCGATACACCACGCAAACTTGTGCCCGGACAGATTTTCGCGCTCGATGATAACGGGGATCGGGTAGCCCCACTGCCAGCGGGAGAGGCCGCGCGGCAAGCGGGCGGCGCCGGCGCACTCAAGGCGTCTCTAAAGAGCGCGGCTGTTGGCGGCGCGGGCGGAGCTGCAGTCGGATCTGCCGTCGGCGCAATCGGCGGAGCGATTCTCGGCCATACCGTCACCGGAGCTGCTATTGGCGGCGCTACCGGATTGGGTTCTGGCATCATCCGAGGTGTCG
>DASXNP010000459.1:0-3600 GCA_036494985.1 Binataceae bacterium (SeqCode) | reverse complement strand
ATTATCGCGGGAAGAGCTGCTTGCGAGGCTGTCCCGCGAACTCCCCGACGCGGTCGATAAATACACGCCCCAAGGCCGCCTCCCGACGGAAACGGACTTTCCGCGTTCCTAACGCGGCGACTATCGAGACCTTGCCGTTGCTAAGGAGACGGGCGGCGGCCAGCAATGAATCCGCGAAAAGCTGCGATTTGCGGAAATTTATCGAGAATGGTATTTAAAGGCGCGTCCGAAGTTAAGGATTAAACCCATGACGACCCATGCTCACCAAGCCGACGCAAGTCGTCCGACCGTACGGATGAATAACCAGCTGGGGCCAAGACGCACACTCAACCGTCGGCAGGGTGTGTTTATCGATTTATATTTGACTAATGGCCAGAATGGAGCCGCTGCCTACCGAAAAGCCTACGGTGCCAAGTCGTCGAGCACCGTGTGCGGCCAGATGGCGCACAGACTACTCCAGCACCCGACGGTCGCGAGGGCTGTGAGATCGAGAATCAAGGTGCTCGATCTCGCGCGTCAAGAGCGGCTCGAAGCGCAGCAAGCAACCGAAGAACGGATCATTGATGTCCTCGGCGCGCTCGCCTTTTACGACCCGCGCTCGATAATCCAGTGGGGTCCTGACGGGCGCGCTTCGATTACGATGAGCACCGACTTGAGCCTCGAGGCGGTATACGCGATTCGCGAGATCTTGATCCTAGGCGATGGCGGGATCCGCTTCAAATTCCACGACAGGCGCGCGGCTTTGATGGATTTGGCGCGGTTGCGAGGGATGATCACGGACAAGTCCGCGAGTTTCCACTTCCACGAGGACCTGGCGCGCATGTCACCGGACGACCAGAAGCGGCGCGTGGCGGAGCTGCTGGAGTTTGCGGCATCGATAAAGGTACCGGGCGATGACTGGGTCGATGTGACCCCGGAGGAACCCGATGAGCAAGAACCATTCTGAAGTCGATCAATCAGGCGCGTAGCCTGTGCTCGAGTTCGCCGCGTCGATTAAAGTTTTGTGGTCTCACTTGTGGTATCACGGGCTCACGCCGAGTGCGGTGGATAACGCGGACGGTGTAATCGAGCACCCGAGATATCGGGTTTTTCGATAACCCGATTCGTCGGCCTGGCTCGAGTTCGCCGCGTCCCGTCTCGGCGGGGATGCCGCGGGCCGTTATCGGTATCGATCGACGTCGCGTCGACGGGCTTGCGTTGATGCTCGCTAACCAGAGCGAGCACCCGCTCGGCAACGTGACCATGAACTCCGGCGCGGTTTCGATCTCAGCCCGCCGGAGCCGTACCGGAATAAACTGCGAGACCTCAGCCATGGCCGGAATGCCGAAATCGCAGTGTATTACCCCGGTGCGGACTGGCTCGTGAGGCCGGCCGGATTCATCCCGGATCTGATGCGCGACGAAGCTCCGCGCCGGGGCCGCGGGTTTACCGGACTGGGTGGCCGTGGTCTCATCGTCCTCGGGGGCAAGCAGCACTACCTCGCCCAGGTGTTCGGTGAGCCATGAAAGGGGGTCAATCCGGCTCGGTGTGTAGAAAAGCCTCCCGATCGGACCGCGGCTCCCTTGCCGCCGGTAACCTTGAACCGAGACCCCGGACATTCTTCTATGTAGGATACTCTCTCTATAGAAGCTCGGTGCTGCCGATCCGAGAGATATCGAGCCTAGCGAATGGCGGCCTTCGGATCCGGTTTCATGATCGGCGCGCGCCCTTGATGGACCTCGCCAGGCTACGAGGCATGCTGACCGACAAGAGCGGCACCTTCCACTTCCACGAAGACCTCGCGCGGATGTCGCCTGACGAGCAGAAGCGCCGCGTAGCCGAGCTGCTTGAGTTCGCTGCCAGCATCGTGGTGCCCCCAGAAATAGAAGAGGATGATGGCTCCGGGGCAGCAATAGACAGTTTTCAGGGCCGAGCGCCGACGGCACGGCGGAAGCTTTAGGGGCAGCAGTCGATCCCTGGACTGGAGGAGCGGCTGCGGCAGGCGGGAAGATCCTCCTGATCGAGGACCATCGCTCAGCGCCGCCGCGTCGCGATGGCCTTCGCCATCAGCAGTTCGAAATCACGCTGCCGCCTGTAGCTGTTAGCCACGCGGGACGCCACAGACGTGGGATGCTGCGAGGGCACGTCACCTACCGGAGTGGGCGAAGTAGGGGCCCGAACCAACGCGCGCGTTGTGGCAGGGCCGTTTCTGAGTGCATCCACGGCCAACACCCCGGTGGCGATTCCTTCGGCTACCCATCGCCGCCCGGCCGCATCGAAGCCCCTGCGGCACGCCGGGCGGCAGAACAGTTGCCGCTTGCCGCCGTCGCTGCGAGGGGCGAAACCTCTGCCGCACCAAAGGCAAGCGCGGTCGCCGGGTTGCGCCGTCATCTCGAAAGCCGCGAGCCGGCCGCTTCGATCAGCTTCAGCCGCCCGATGGCAAGATGCGGTTGCCGTCGCATGAAACAGGGTTCGACCCCGCCGACTCTCTGCACCCCGCCCGTTACCGTGACAACGCCGGATTTGGGATGGCGGTTTCCATGTGACGCTCGGCGAGCCGAAGGAAGCCGAAGGTTGGGCCTTCCCGAGCATCGGTGAGGCCGTAGAGCGGCTGAGAGATGCGCGTAACTATACCGGTTCAGCTTAGTCGCTCCCCGCCGACCAGGGGGTGATTTCGAGCTTCGTCAGCCGTTCAGGGTCGAGCAAAACCTCGCGTTCCTTTCTCTCCTCAAGGTAGAGGAAAATATTGGAGCCGAATGCGCGCCGATACAACGACCCGATCCGGGAGTATGTCGCCCCTCAATTTGCTCGCGAATTTCTCCGCTACCGCGCGATCTAGGGTCCACGACAGCCCCCTGACCCGGCGACGCGCGCATCCCCGGAAAACAACCAGCTCGTCCGCGCTGTTGAACGGGCCAGCCGGGGCATTCCCCCGTTGGCGACGCATCAAACCCAGAATCTGTCGTCGGTAAGGCCAGGTGAAGTCGCAGCGGCACCACTCGGTTTCGACTTTGCAGAGGACCTAGAAAGGGGCCGCTGCCATGGGTCGGCGAAGGACATTGCGAGAGTGCCTGTCTGATGCCGCGTAGAGAGGCCAGCGCTCCGATCGTAAAAAAGCGCAAGCCAAAACAGCAGAGACAACACCTTACCGGCAAGCAACGTGTGTTCATTGACCAGTATTTCACAAATGGTCGCAATGGTGCTGCTGCTTTTCGGGTAGTTTACAGATCTCAATCGTCCAATCAGCATTGTGCGGTTGAAGCGTCTAAGTTGTTATCAAACCCAAAGAACGGCTTATGCACGATGGTCCGGTAGCTCTGCATGCTGTGGCAAGCTCAGTACCAGGTTCGCTAGGCGGCCTTGCGGATTAGCACGTGGTAGGGAGCCGGGGCCGTGCGGGCGCCGATGCCAAGCAGGGTATCGAATGCAGCATGCCGTGTCCGGCGTCGATTGAAGCGAAACACAAACTCGTCCAGGTAGTGCTGGAGGTTCTTCTTGCGCAGTCCATGGTAGACGCCCAGGCCCCAGCGCTTGAGGTTTGAGAACAAGCGATGGGTCCAGGGTAGGGCGATGTGTGCCGCCATGGGGCCGACCGTGATCGCCTTGTGCTGGATACCAGGG
>DASXNP010000458.1:0-3636 GCA_036494985.1 Binataceae bacterium (SeqCode) | reverse complement strand
GCCTGGTGCGATCGCCCGAATTCGCCGGTTGCTTTTCCAGTACTCGACCGGACCGTACTTGTGCGGGATTCGATAGCGGCGCGCAACTTCCGGCAGGAGATCGAAAACCTTGCCATCGGCCGTCGAACGCAGCAGCTTGATGTACTCCGCGTGCGCCCACATAAGAGGCATCGCCGCACCCGTCGGTCGCCCGTAGTACATCATGCGTTGGGGACGATCGGGTCCGTCCCAAATCTGCTCGGGTAGAAGACTGCTGGCGTTCGCAAAGCTTTCGATCGCCCGGATATAGGGCTTGACGTCGCGACCTGCGGCAAGCTCATAGTGCGCGCGCTCGCCGGTGAGTAGAGGCCAGGCGTGGCCCTGGCCGGAGCCGGTAAACGGGGCGCCGTCCTTGCGCTGGCCGTAGCCGTCGTGGTTGTAGCGCCGCCAACAGGGACCGCCCTTAAAGTCGTACTTCAATATCGCGTCGATGACCCTGAGCGAGTCCTCGATCAGGGAATCCCCGGGTTTGCGGATCCCATAGCGGACCAGTTCCAGAAATCCCGCGTCGACCACGTCCTTGGCGGGAAACTCGTAGGGCTCATCCGGTTCCCGATTGCGAATTTGGAGAGTCTTGGTGTCGAGATTTTCGTCCGCCTCGGGATCGTCAATCTCAGTCGGGTTGATGCGAATGTAGTAGCGATCGATCCCAGGCAGCAAACTACCGTCGTTGGTGACCGTCCAGGTCTCGACGTGGCTCTCGAGAAAGTCAGCGTAGTCCTGAATGTAACTGGCGGTGCCCTCGTCGCCGCGGGTTCGCGCGAACGCCGCAGCGCAGGTCAGCCCGGCGATATTGCTGGCCAGCGTCGAGGGCGAAAACCCACTGTTCTCTTCCCAGCGCTCCTGGGGTGTGGCGGGTCCATGATTGATCAGGTAACCCGCCGCCGCCAGCGCCATCGAGTAAGGATCGAAATCTTTGAGCGCGCCTGCCTGTGCGAGACGCCACGCCAGCATGATCGGGAATGCCACCTCGTCGAGCTGAATCCCGTTCCAGTAGGGACGGCCGTCAATCCAGAAATTCTGCGGGAAGCCTCCGTCAGCTTGCTGCGAAAAAGAGAGATAGATCAGGGCGCGGTGGGGCGTCGACTGATCACCCGCGGCTAGCAGACCGGTGACGCTGTTGACGAGGTCGCGCGTCCACACCAAGTGATAACCGCCGAGGTCATCGTCGCTCTTGCTTTCGCCCCACGGGATACTCAGTGAGGCGATCATGGCGCCCGGGTAGCGCTTGTCTTCATGGGCGAGCAACAGTGAATGGCTTCTTCGATAGAGCGCGCCGGCGTCGCCGGAAGCATTCTCGAGGGGGTAAAGGTTCCTGCTGGCGCGGGTCCACTGCTCGATAAACCGCTGGCGGTGCTCGACAAATGGGACGCCCAACGACTGGAACAGCGTCGCCACCGCGCGATTTAGCCCCCGGCCGAATGCCAGCCCCACCGTGAATTCGTAGCCGCGCGACAGGTCCAGCTCCGCGGTCAACGCGATGTTGCCGTTCGAGGCGGTTGCGAACTGGTAGTCCATTTTCAGATTCTTCGACAGATCGTGCCAGCCGTCGGTCGTGCCGACGTAGCCGCACGAACTGCGCAGAAACGGAACGGTCGCGGCAAGCGCAAGGTACATCCCGTTGCGGTGGGCAGTAAGGAACGTGCGACCCTCAATTCGAGTGACGTTGCCGGTGTTGCCCCATCCGCCGACGTCAAGATGCGGCGCGAGCAAAACGTAGAGATGAAGTTTCTTTATGAAAGAAGGGTCGCCTTCCAAACGGGTGCGAATTAGGACGCAGTTGTTGTGCGGGTCAGAGATGATCTCCTTGACCAACCGGTAACGTCCCTCCGGGTCAGCATTCGTGAGCCGAAAGCCCAGCGTGTAAGGGGCAATGTATTCCAGCGTCGTATGCAAATGGCGGCGCTCCTCGTGGAAAAACGTCTCTTCATCGGTGATCAGAAACGCGAGGTCGCGAATTTGCGGCGTGTCAATCGTAGGGTGGTAGACTTCGTTGAGGATTCCCAGCGAGAGCGTGAACCAGACGTTGCTAGAGGTCGAATAAGCAGTTCCGATCGCATCCTTGGCGCTGCGCGTCCATCGCGGCTCGATACCCGGACCGCCGGTTGCGGCTGGTGAAGTTTCTATTGTCGCCATGCGAGGCCCCTTTTTGCGCGGTCGGTGATCGCTCTTTAAGTCTGCGGCGTCCGGATCGGAACCGTCTCGGGACTTGGTTCCCGAACGCGGAAGAACCAAGCCACCAAGACGCTGACTCCGTACAATGCGAGCAAAGGCAGCGCGAGCAGAAACTGCGAAATCATGTCGGGCGGTGTAAGCGCGGCGGCGACGATGAAAATCGCGAGGATCGCATAGCGCGACTGCTTGATCATCATTTTGTGATCCACGATGCCGAGCCTGGTCAGAAAGAAGGCGAAGATTGGCATTTCAAACGTGATCGCGAAAGCGAGCAGCAGCTTGGCCGAGAACGCGAGATATTCGCTGATTCTTAAGGTCGGCGTCACCCCGATGCTGGAATATTGCGCGAGGAAGAACCGATATCCGATTTTCAACACGACCGCCCAGCAAAAGTAGCCGCCGGTGACGAAGAACAGACTGGCGAAGAGGACGAACGGCAGCGCGAGCCTGCGCTCGGTCTCGTAGAGGCCGGGAGCAATAAACTTCCAAATTTCGTGCAGGATCACGGGACTTGCAATGAAAAGCGCGGCAATTAGCGCGACCTTTATCTTGGTGAAAAACGCTTCGCCCACTCCGGTGCCGATCAGCAACACGTGGTTGTTGCCGACCTGCCTGATCGGATAGGTCAGCGCGGCGAATAACTGATCGACGATTAGATAGGCCACCACGAACCCGCCTATCAGTCCGACTAGAGATCGTATCAGCCGGGTGCGGAGCTCCTTCAGGTGCTCCATGACCGGCATGCGCGAGTCCTCCGTCAAAGAGCCCCGCGCCGGGTTTTCACTGCTGGTCACGGAGTGCGGACGGTCGCTCGGGCTTGACCGTCTCTTGCGGGGGCGCATCGAGCGGCTTGGGGGGTGAGGTGGTCGTCGCGCTCGGGGTAGCTGTCGGCGACTCCTGGATCGAATCCGCAATCTCGCGCATTAACTCGTTGCTTGCGGATCTCAGCTCACGCAGCACCTTGCCGACGCTTTGGATCACCGACGGTAGCTGCTCCGGCGGGATCACGATCAAGGCAACGACAAGAATGAGCAGTATTTCGAAAATATCGAACGTACTCCGAAGTCCTGTTATGGTCGTCTAACGGCGGCAGGCCGCGCCTCGTTCAATCATCTTGATTGCCGTCTGGAGTGTCAACGATGCTTCGCACAACCGTCGTGTCCGACCGTCGCTACGCGCGCCATTTCGCCGGTCGCGCTCATCCAGAGCGTCCACAGCGAATCGAAGCCTTGATTCAGATGGCAGAGGGGCTCGCGCGCGATCATCTGCGGTTCGAGGCTCCACGTCCCGCGTCTCGCGATCAAATCGAGTTGTGCCACACCGCGGACTACGTTTCATTGGTGCAGAGAACCGCCGACTTTGAGCGTTACGATTTCGATCTGGACACACACGGCTGCAAAGACTCCTTCGATACCGCAATGC
>DASXNP010000457.1:0-4774 GCA_036494985.1 Binataceae bacterium (SeqCode) | reverse complement strand
CTCCCTCGTAATGCATGATGTGGTAATAGGCCTCCCAGCCGTCCCACAGCACCGGCGGGGAGAGATGGGTCAGAGGGTCGTCCAGGAATTTTCCGAACCCCTCGACCATCTGGCGGGTTCGGTATACACCGGTGAGCCAGTCTCCGCGATACCAGTTTTTCCACTTGCCGTATTCTGCCGCCCTTTCTCGCTGTGCGATCTCATCGAGCGCCTCCAGGGCCTGGGTGGCTTCGTGGTGCGCCTGGGAGGCGTTTCCCTTCTCCTCGTCTAGGATGGCTTTGGCGATCAGAAGCAAGGTCCGGTTGCTCTCGCGCTGAATCGCGATCATGGCCAGCACCTGTTCCCGGTAGAATGGCTGACGCGCCGCGGGAATCAGAGGTTCGATCGCGAGAGCTTCCTTCCAGACTGCATCCCAGCGCGGTTCGGCGTCACCGCACTCATGGATCTCGCGCGGGACGATCTCGTTCAGCCACTCTTTTCCCACCGCACGCCGCGCTCGAAAATCCAAGCCGAACAAGCGCGGCGGCTCCCACTTTGGCGACTGACTGGGCAGGGAATAGAGCGGCGAGTCCGTCATGTAGGCAAGCATCATCCGCCGGCCTTCGGTGTGATACAGCTGATCGCCGTATTCGTGCGCGGGATCGCCGCTCGCGGGGGGAGCGCGAAAATATTGCTGGTAAAGTTGGGCCAGCCGGGGGGCAGCTTTTTCGCCGAATTCTTCGCTTGACCATTGCCGATAAAACTCCTCCGCCCGATTGGCGCCTTTCGGAATCCCGCTCCATACCGCGTCCATTACGGCGCGAATGGACATTGGCACCGGTCGAATATCGCTGGTGTTCACCAGGAAGTAGTTGGTGGCTCCGGCTTGAATGTAGCGGCCGATCTCCGAGAAGCTGCGCTCGACGGGCACCATCTCGGTAAGCTGGTTGGCGCGGCCGTTCATCATCGCGACGTGATCGTACGCGCCCTGGCCGGCTCTCGCCTCGCCATGATCCTGCAAATAGCCGTAGCCATCGTCGGCCCAGACGCTTCGGACTTCGGCAGGAATCTTGAGATCGCCCTGCTTCACCAGACGGGCGCCCTCCTGCCAAAGATTGATCACAAAATGGGGGTTGGGCCGGAGCGTGCGCACGATCCGAATCTGATCGGCAATGGCTTTCGTGATCAGCGCTCCCAGCGCCTGGTTGTTATCGCGTACGCTCGCATCCATCGCCGCGTAACTAACATCGGAAAGGCCGCGCAGCCCGACCGACCAAAGCACCTCCTGATCCGGCAGGTACTCGTTCCCCGCATTCTTCCACGCCCGCTCGAGAATCTCCGGATGCTCGCTGTAGTTGTAGGGAATATCTTTCGGCCAGCGCGCGACGTTGAGGCCGAGAGGGAGCGCGTGGTGCTGCGTGACAATCAAGCCGCGCTTGGCGGCGAGCTTCACTTGCGGATCATCGGGAAAAATCCACGTTCCCGGCGCGACCAGGTTGCCCTTCAGTCGCAGGATGGTCTCGAAGATCTTGTTCCAGACCTCGAGCGAGATTCCGGTTTTGTCTTTCGCTTCGCCGGGAGCCCAGCCGGTCAGCAGGTCTTCATCATTGATGAAGAAACCGCGATAGGCGAAGACGGGGGCGGGGAAACTTTGGCTCAGCCCGGCGGAAATTGCGATGGTGGTGCGATGCGGGGGCTCGTGATCGGTCCAGTAAATACAGGGGATCGACGCCGAGGAACTCCTGCGAAAACTGGTAGACCGCATAGATGGTGCCGCGAACGTCAGCGCCGGTGAGCAGGATGGCTTGGCGCGGTCGAGGCCCCGGCAACGATGTGACCGATAACGATGTGACCGATAGGGAGAATGATTCCGGACTACTCTCTCGGGGCCGATCGATCGAGGGGGGCAGCTTCGCCGGCGACGCAATCCAGAGGGTCACGGCCGAGGCATCGTTCCCGTCATGGACGATTCTGGCTCGCTCGCCGGTTACGGAATGAAAGTCATGGGCGAGGTCGGCGGCTGCTTGCTGGATCGGCTCGCCTTCCTCCGCGCTCACCAGAATCGTGGTGCTCGAATCGAGCCGTATCAACCCCGGCCGCAGCGTGGTGCGGCTGTGGGCCTTCGGGATTCGCGGTTGCGCGCCGGCGCTCGCGCAGGTTACGGCAGAGAACGTGGAGATCAGCAGGATGAGTGATGGCCGGCGATAGGCAGCCAGAAAATTCATGATGGTTCGCTTTCGTTCGACTCTGCGTTTAAGATTGGAAATTCTTCCGAGCGGATCGATGCGTGTGCTCGAACCTGCCATTCTACTGGGGGCGACAAGGCATTTCAGGTTGGGGGCGACCTAGAGTAGCTGCGGGCAATGACTTCACGTCCAAAACTCGGTCTCATTGCCGGCAATGGGCGTTTCCCTCTGCTGGTGCTCGATGCCGCGCGGGCGCAGGGATACGATGTGGTAGTGGCGGCGATCAAGGAAGAAACGTTTCCCGAGATCGAACGCCGCGACGCGGCGGCCGTTCATTGGTTGTCCCTGGGAGAACTTTCGAAGCTGATCGAGACCTTTCATCGCGAAGGCATCACGCGCGCGGTCATGGCGGGACAGGTCAAGCACAAGCAGATTTTCTCGAGCATTCGCCCGGACTGGCGACTGGCCAAGCTTCTGCTCTCGCTCACGACGCGCAACACCGATTCCCTGCTGGGCGCCGTCGCCAAGGTTCTCGCCGACGAGGGCATCACGCTCGAGAACTCGACGGCTTTACTCGAGCCCTTGCTGGTGAAATCCGGAGTCCGAACCAAGCGGGCGCCGAGCCAAGCCGAACGGGCCAATATTGATTATGGCCGCACCGTGGCCCGCGCCTTGGGGCAGTATGATATCGGGCAAACCGTCGTGATCGCCGAAGCCGCCTGCGTTGCCGTCGAAGCCATGGAGGGCACCGATCGGACCATCGAGCGTGCGGGAGAGATCATGGCATCGCTCGCGCCCGGGTCGTCGACTCTGGCGAGGGCGCTGACCATCGTCAAGATTGCGAAGCCCGCGCAGGATATGCGCTTTGACGTGCCGGTCATCGGGGTGAGGACGATCGAAGTCATGCGCCAGGCTGGAGCAACCTGCTTGGCGCTCGATGCCGGTCGATGCCTCTTGCTCGATGGTGACGCGGTGATCGTCGCCGCGGACGAAGCGGGGATGGTGATGGTGGCAGAGTGAGATGACGGAAACGCGAGGGTAGCAATGCCGCAAGTGGATATGGTGGTGAACGAACTCAAGCGCTCCTTCGAGGGCGAAGCCTGGCATGGGCCAGCCCTGATGGAGATTCTCCATGGCATCGACGCGCAGACCGCCGCGACGCGGCCACTGCCGAAGGCACACAGCATATGGGAGCTGGTCCTGCACATCGCCGCATGGGAGGACGTAGTGACGCGGAGAATTCGCGGCGAGACCTGCACGCTGACGGACGACGAGAATTTCGGGCAGGTGGAGCGGGTCAGCGATTCGGCCTGGCAGCAGGCGGTCAAGAACCTTCGCGACAAGCACGCTCGTTTGCTCGAAACGGTCGCGGCGCTCCCCGAGTCACGATTGCACGACCAGGTTCCGGGAAAGGATTACCACCTGCTTTTTATGCTGTTGGGGACGGTTCAGCACGCCGCGTATCATGGCGGACAAATCGCGCTACTCAAGCGCGCAAGCTCGTAAAATTCGAGATTTCAGATTTAGGTTTCCGAGGAGCGATCGGGCCGCGCACGGGGTGAACCCGCCTGAGCGAAGGAAACGGGTATTTAAAATCTGCAAATCTCGAATTTCATCCAGGGGGGCCATCTGAGCGAATCTATCGCCGTCGCTGTAGTTGGGGTAGGAGCCTTCGGGCGGAATCACGTCCGCGTCTACCAACAGCTCCAGAGGGAAGGCGAAGCGGTTCGGTTTGTCGGAATGGTCGACAGCGATCCTCACCGCGCCGACAAGGTTCGAAAGGAATTCGGGTGTTCGGTTTTTAGGTCGATCGATGAGCTCCTGTCCAATGAGGAAGTCGAGGCAGTCTCGGTGGCGGTTCCGACCATCCATCACTTGTCGATCGCACGTGCTCTTATGGAAGCCGGCATCGACGTGTTGATCGAGAAGCCAGTGACGGCACGCCTCGCCGAGGCCGATGAACTGATTGCGCTCGAGAAGAAAACCCGCAGGATCGCGCAAGTGGGTCACCTCGAGCGCTTCAATCCCGCCGTGAAAGCAACCCTTCCCTTGATCACGCGGCCCATGTTCTTCGAAGTGCACCGGCTTAGTGTCTTTACCCCGCGCTCGCTAGACGTCGATGTCGTCCTCGATCTGATGATTCACGATCTCGACGCGGTGATTGCGTTGGTAAATTCCCCGGTGAAGGAAATTCGCGCGGCGGGCTTGCCGATCCTCTCTAACAAGGTGGATATCGCCAATGCCCGGGTCGAGTTTGAATCCGGCTGTATCGCGAATTTCACCGCCAGCCGTGTCTCCACCGAGCGGGTGCGCAAGCTGCGTTTTTTTCAGCCCCGGCAGTACATCTCGATCGACTACGACCGCCAGGATGTGTTGGTGTTCACGGTCGGCAATGGCGAAGGGGTTCCGTCGGCGAATCCGGATATTAAGGTCGCGAAGCCTCAGGTATCACCCGAGGAGCCCTTGCGGGCAGAGATTCGCGCTTTCCTCCACGCGGTGCGAAGCCGGGAGCAGCCTACGGTCACCCTCGACGATGGTCGCCGGGCGCTGGCCACGGCGCTCGAGATTCTGGCGCAGATCGAAGCCCACGCCCGCAAGCTCAATCTCGC
>DASXNP010000456.1:0-2967 GCA_036494985.1 Binataceae bacterium (SeqCode) | reverse complement strand
GCACTAGTTTACCCAATGGGCCGGCGCGGGCGAACCGAGGGAAGGGTGACCAAGTTTGTCTTCGATCGAAGATTATACGGCGCGCAAGTCTATCAGTACGATTCCTGGTTTCAGTCGAACCAATCAAATCGCCAAGCAGCCGTGCTGTGTCCAGCCCCACCTCGTAATTGCGCGACGTACAAAACGCAGGAAAAGAGAAGCTCTGCCTCTGGTGTCTCATTCTGTCGTTGCGCTTCGACAGGTTATCCAAGTGTCTCGCATCCCATTGTCGATGGCACAGGCTCCGGGGACCATTAGCCTTTTAGCGTTAGAATCGCATGGCGCGCTGCCGCCAGATATACCGGTGAGGGGCTGACCGCGTTCTCGCTCAGACATGCTTCGGTGAACTTGATCGCATGCTCATCGCCGCACGCGACCGCCATGTCGACCAAAGTCTCGCCCGACTCCGATACGGGCTCGGGCTCATGCGCGGTCACCCGCGTTTTCCCGAATGCGGCGTAAAGCGCACATCCTGTCTGCCAGGCGTATCGCATGGCTCTACGCCCAGTCGCATCGCCCAGGTGGGAAAGCAGCTTACGTACTGCCGCGGCGCTCGTAACCGCATGGATGAAGACGATCACGCTGAGCAAATCGTGCGCATTGGCCAGGTAGACGCGCGCGAACGTCCTCGTCAGTTCCGATATGAGCGCCGCGGCCTCGCCGCTTGTGTCTATCAGCCCAATTACCGGCGCGAACTCGGGAAAATGATCAAGCGCCTCCAGCGAGGAAGTAATCGTACCGCTGAACTTCCGTTTCTCAGCTCGTACGATCGCAACCCTAGAGATCGCTTCCGCCGGACCCATCACACTCGCCCAAGCCGACTTCTCGGTCGGCAGTTCCTGATAGGTCGACGCCCACAACGCAAGACCATCGGCGAGTTCGTTACGTCGGGCTGGCGTTTCACGATTCACCAACCCCCGCACCGCATGGCCCGTGCGAATCACACCGTGGGTTGCCGATGCAGAGATCCCGGGCGCGAGCCGCGCGGCCCACTTTTCCACAACCGTTCGCCATGGCGCTTCCTCGAGTTCGTTATCGAATAGCTTGCGCCAGTCCGTGAAGCGATCTGGATGCGCCAGCGCCGACCGCCAATGGCCGCGTTCGATCCGTTCTCCTGCCGCTGGACGCGGCGTCAGGTTCTTTCGGTACTCTTCGAGCCACCGCATTGCCGTATCGCTACGCCCCAGCGCGACCAGTGCCTCGGTCGCCATCGGCGCGTGGTTCGTCAATCCATTGCGGAGGTCCGGTCCTGCCAGGGCCATCGATTGCAACGCTTCGTCCAATATTTCGTAATCCGACATCGGCCATTCCTCGGTCGTAAATCTACTTCGGCGCCGGCTCACGTTACACGCCAGTGACCACCGCATTGGCATTTTCTCACTTAACGGACGAACGCGCCGCGGCTGCATTCGCGGCCGGTCGACCTGCGCTAGCGAATAGTCGCTGATAGACTCACAAACTCAAAGATGAAGGGCGACGTTCTTGGGATTGAAGGCGAGCAGGAAGGCGCGGGCGAAATGTTGCGGCCGGCGATCCTCGGGTTTATCGGGTTGCCGCAAATAGGAACGGCGGCCGAGTCGAGCTTTGATGCGGACGCAAATGCTCGCCGTTTTGAAATAAGCCGCAGCCGCTAATCATCGAGTACAGGCAAAGGAGGATTTCGGCGGCAATCGAGATGAGATTTGCCGTCTAATGGACGGGAAAGGTGCCCAAAGAGTGCGTCCGCCCCTGGGGCGTGCAGCGCGAGCAGTAATGGCTTCGAGGTCTTGTTCAGCGTCAAAAGCATGGAGTTTGGCACAACTTCCGCCTGACCATGCCGAAGTACCTACCGCTTAGTCTCGGCTACCGCATCCTGAGGCGGCGGGTGGATACGCCCTTTACTACATCGGCGTTCGCGACCGGATGCATCTCGCTATGCGGAAGGTACGGAGTTTCGTTATTGCGATCAGGTTCTGAGCCGGCGAAAGAACTCGCGCATTAATTCCGCGCACTCCGATTCCATAACGCCGCCGCGTATTTCAATGCGATGATTCAGGCGTCCGTCCCGGCCGATATCGTAGACCGAGCCGGCCGCCCCCGCCTTTTCATCCCACGCGCCGAACAGCAGCCGATCGAGGCGGGCATTTATCGCCGCGCCCAGACACATCACGCAGGGCTCCAAAGTCACGTACAGTTTTGCACCCGCGAGCCGATAAGCATGCAACTGGTGACAGGCCGCCCGGATCGCTAAGACCTCCGCGTGCGAGGTTGCATCGGACTCCGCAATCGGGCGATTGTGCGCGGCCGCCACGACCTTGCCTTCGTGAACAATCACCGCGCCGACCGGCACTTCGCCCCGAGAGCCGCCCAGGCGCGCTTGTCCCAGCGCAAGACGCATAGCTGATTCGTCGCTGATCAAGGTCGGCTACCCCGCTTCACTAGGCAGATTTGACGTTGACAGCGAGATTCACCCCTAGCAATATCAGGCTGGGGAGTGCCTTTCGATGAAGATAACAGTGGCCGGAAGTCTGATCGCGGTTCTCGGGCTAACTGCCAGTTACGCGATTGGGGGTACGCACGTAGCCCGCTCCGAAGACGAATCGACGATGGCGGCGAAGGCCGCGGCCGACTGGCATCACCGGTATGATCATCCGAAACCGATTCTGATTGCGAGTCCCGACGTGCAGTTCGTAGTCACGTACGACCATATTCTTCGATCCTGCTGCCGACCGGCTGACCTAGTCGTACAGGGCAAGGTGACGAACACTACTTCCAAAGCCATCAACTACGTCAAGATGGAAATGCTGTTTCGCGGAAGCGACGGCAAAATCGTATATCGAGAAAACGCTTATAATCGCCGCGCGGTGACGATGGGCGAGGACGAAGAAACGCAGAAGATCCTCGGAGATACACCACACTTTGATCCTCTGCCGGCCGGGGCTACTGACA
>DASXNP010000455.1:0-2334 GCA_036494985.1 Binataceae bacterium (SeqCode) | reverse complement strand
GTTCCCTCGAGAGATACCGTCCCCCAAAACCGCTGATCGGCACAGTCACCGAGCGCGGCGAGGTGCCCAAGCGCATCGCACCGATTTTCAGAGACCGCGATGAACTACCGAGCGCCACGGATCTCGGGTCCCTGATTAATGCAGCTCTGGCAGACTCTGCGTGTCAGATCGTGATCTGCTCGCCGCAGGCTGCAAAGTCGAAGTGGGTCAACGAGGAAATTCTCGCGTTCAAGCGCCTGGGACGCGAGGACCGCATCTTCTGCTTGATCGTCGGCGGCGAGCCGAATGCCAGCGATATGCCCGGGCGGGCGGAAGAAGAGTGCTTTCCGCCGGCACTGCGCTTTCGCCTCGGACCGGATGGCGAGCTCAGCACGGCGCGCACCGAGCCGATCGCGGCGGACGCGCGCCCCGGCAAGGACGGTAAGTACAACGCCAACCTGAAGCTCATATCCGGGCTCCTCGGCGTCGGCTTCGATACGCTAAAGCGGCGCGAGCAGCAAAGGCGCAATCGCCGCCTGTTCGCATTCTCCTGCGCGGCGATGGCAGGCATGGTGCTGACCAGCGGTCTCGCCGCCTATGCCCTCATCCAGCGTACCGCGGCACAGCGCCAGACAGTGCGCGCCGAGGCCGAGGCGCGCACCGCCCGGGAGACCACACGCTTTCTCGTCGATCTATTCAAAATCTCCGATCCCAGCGAGGCACGCGGCAGCACGGTGACCGCGCGAGAAATGCTCGACAAGGGTGCCGCCAGAGTTGACCGCGATCTTGCGAAGGAACCGGCCATCCAGGCAAGACTCATGGATACCTTGGGTACCGTCTACATGGGACTGGGTCTATTCAATCAGGCCCGGCCGCTCATCGATCGGGCGGTAGCGACCAGACGCAGCCTGCAAGGCATCGATCCGTTGGATCTGTCCGACTCGCTGAGCCATCAAGGTGATCTACTGGGGCTTCAGGCCGAATATGAAGCAAGCGAGAAGGCCTATCGGGAAGCCATTCGCGTCGATTTGATGCGGCCTGACGATCACCAGAGTCAGGTAGAGCTCGCGAACTCCCTGTATGGCCTTGGGTGGGTGCTCGGGCAAGCAGGACACTCTCCGGAGGCCGAACAAAATCTGCGCGCGGCTCTAAAGGTTCAACAGTCACTTTACGGCGCCTCGGATCCCACCATCGCACGTACATTGAAGGTGCTCGCCGCGGCAGTGGCCGACGGCGGCGATCTCAAGAGTGCAATCCCGCTCATGCAGCGCGCGGTCGCGATGCAGCGGGATCTGCGCGGCAATGACCCGCATCCGGATCTCGCCGAGGTGCTGAACGACATGGGCATGCTGCTTTGGCGCAGCGGTGATCTCGACGGCGCGGAAAAATTCTATCGCGAGTCGCTGGCGATGAATCGGCGCCTGCTGGGTGAGAAGCACCCGGAGATCGCCAATGGGCTGGAAAATGTCGCGATGTCGCTGCAAGACAAGGGCGATCTTGCGGGCGCGGAGACTCTTTATCGGCAGTCGATCGAGATGCGCCGCGAACTGCTCGGCGCGAATCACCCAGTCGTCGGTCGAACTCTTATGAACCTCGCCTCGCTGCAGTACGATCGCGGCCACACCAAGGAAGCCCTCGCGAGCGCGCGTAATGTGCTCACCATCTACCGCAAGGCCTACCCGGCTGACAATCCGGAGATTGCACGGACGCTCAATGTCATAGGTTCTTGGCTCACGATGGCGGGAAACTATGCGGAAGCCGATCAATATCTCAACGATGGGCTGGCGATGCGCCGGAGGCTGTTCGATGCGCATCAGCCCGACGTCGCGTCAAGTTTGATCGCGCTCGCCATCCTGGAAAATGCCGAAGGCAAGTATCCCGAGGCGCTCGGGACGGCGCAAAGCGCGAAAGGAATCTACTCGGCCGCGCTGTCGGCGGATCACTGGCGCACCGCCCTCGCCGAAAGCGCCGAGGGGGCCGCGCTCACCGGACTCGGCCGCTACCCAGAAGCTGAATTACGGCTCACCCATGGCAATGGAATCTTAAGCAAGGAAGGCGGATTGCCCCTGATCTATCGCACATTGGCTCAGCACTACTTGGACACTTTGCACCGCAAGGAGCGCCGTGAACTTCCACACCCCCCCCCCAACACAACGCAAATCGCCGCCGCGAAGCAGAGTCCGGCCGCCCCCTGACCAGTTGACATAAGGCGGACGGACATTCGAAAAGGGTCTCATGGAATCCCTGACGCTTTATGCTAGGGTACGTGGCGCCGTGTGAACCACGGCCGGGACTGAAGGTACGGTTCCATGTTAGGCGGGCAAGTGCGGCAACACGCGCAATAACACGCGAAGG
>DASXNP010000454.1:0-3727 GCA_036494985.1 Binataceae bacterium (SeqCode) | reverse complement strand
GCTGAAACCAAGAGCTGGCAGGGTCAAGATTTTAGGTGATGACCTGGCGCGCTTGGGTCGCAAAGCAATTTCGCGCAGGATCGCCTCGGTGGGTCAGGAGGGCAGCGCCGCTTTTCCATTCACCGTGCTCGAGGCGGTTCTGATGGGCCGCGCGCCCCACCTCGCGCCGCTGCGCTTCGAGAGCAACCTCGACGTCGCGATTGCCCTCGATTCGATGCGCCGTTTCGGTATTGAGGACCTCGCGCAGCGCTTCATCCAGGAACTCTCCGGGGGCGAGCGCAAACGAGTCTTCCTTGCCCGAGCCCTCTCCCAGCAACCCGCCTTGATGCTGTTAGATGAGCCGACGGCGTTTTTAGATCTCAAGCACGTGGCCGGCATCTTCGAGGTCTTCCGCGAAATTCGCGCCGAGCGAGGCGTAGCCATCGTCGCCACGCTTCACGATCTGAACGCAGCCGCCGAATACGCGGATCGCGTGATGCTCATCAAAGACGGGGCAAGCGTGGGAAGTGGTTCGCCGTCGGAGATCCTCACCGAGCAGACCCTGCGATCGGTTTACGAGACCGATCTCTCGATCGGGAAAAACCCCGCGACTGGCTCGATTGCGATCTTTCCATCCGCGGTGCATCCGGTCGCTTGAAGTTCATAAGCCGGCGGTCTGATAGGATGGTGTGGACGCGCGTGAGGCCGGCCGACCAATGAATCTCATCTTCGATGCCGACGATACTTTGTGGGATTCGAACATCCATTTTATCGAAGCCGAGCAGGCCTTCTGCGCGGCCGCTCTAAGTGCAGGGGTCCAAGCCGAGCCCGGACAAATCGCAGCCATGATTCGACGATGTGAGCTCGAGGTAATCCAGACCCATGGATACGGGCGCAAACCCTACCAAGTTGCCCTTGAGCGAGTTGCGCGGCGGCTCGGCGGGGGCGGGGCGTTGGAGCGGCGGATGCGCAAAGAGGCTGCTCGAATCGGCCGGAATCTGATCGAACGTCATTGCGAGCTGATGCCGGGAGTCAAGAGTACACTCGCGGAGCTCGCCGCTCGCCATCGATTGCTGCTGTTCACCAAGGGTCAACGCGACGAGCAGCTTCGCAAGCTCGTTCGTTCGGGCCTGCCGGCGCATTTCTGGGTGGTCGGAACACCCGCCGAGAAGAATGTCGCTTCGTACCGCGCGCTGGTATCGGCGGCCAATCTGGACCGCTCGGCGACCTACATGATCGGCAACAGCCCGCGGTCCGATATCAACCCGGCGCTCCGCGCGGGGTTGGGTGCAGTGTTTATTGCGCACCCCCACACCTGGGTGTTGGAACAAGAGGAAATTGATACGTCGGAGCGCGTGGTTGTGCTAAGTTCTTTTGCCGACCTCGGCGAAGTGTTCTAGAATAATGACGGTATATATTTGATTGAATGGCTACCCCAGCATTTCGCAAATATGCCGTCGCGGCCGAGCGAATCGAACGGCTGCTTTCATCTACCGAGCGCAAGAATCGAACTTCGCTCGCGATGCGCCCGCTGCATCGGATGTGGCGGCGCACGATCGATCAGATCGAGCTCGCCCGGGTAAGTCTGCCGGTGCGCAGACTTCCGGCGGCGATCGGCGGGGTCGTTGCATGTCAGATCAGTGATTTTCACGTCGACCGCGACGAAGACGTAACCCGCCTCGAGCGAGCTGTTGATCTTATCAACCGCCAGGAGCCGGATTTGGTCTTTCTTACGGGCGACTATTTTTCGGGCACGCAGACCATGCGGCGTTTTGTCGAGCCCTTCGGTCGGACCTTGCGAGAACTCAGGCCTCGTTTGGGAGCGTTGGCGATCGCCGGCAATCATGATCATTGGGCTGGCATCGACTCGATCGCCCAAGCTCTAAGCCGCGCCGGGATTGAGCTGTTGAGCAACGCAAGCCGGCGCTTCGCGGTTCGGGGAGAACGCTTGCGGATCGTCGGAATTGATGATCTATGGACGCGGCGCGCGGAACCGTCGCGCGCCTTCAGCTCGGTTGAACCCGGGGATTGCACGATCGTTCTGGCCCACAATCCGGACACCGCACTGCACATCGTCGAGTACAAGCCGGGCGTGATGCTCTCGGGCCACACCCACGGCGGAGTAGTGCGCATCCCGCTGTATGGCACGCCGCTCAAGTCGATTTTGCGAATCGGCAAGCAGTATTATTCGGGCCTCAACCGCTATGGCGACTTCTATATCTACACCAATCGCGGGCTGGGTACGTTCTGGGTGCGGGTGCGAATGAACTGTCGTCCGGAAGTGTCGCGCTTCGCGCTGGTGCCGCTGCGAACCGGCGACCATCGGCGAATCACTCGAAGAAGGCGACGCACCGGCCTGCGTCGCTAGCGTGCCGCTGGACCTGGCCATCGTTGGCGGCCGCGTCGCCGGCACCCCAGCGGGTGGTGTGCGCGAGGCCGACATCGGCATTTCCGAGGGCAAGATAGCAGCCGTGACCGAGCGCGGGCGTTTGGAGCAGGCCCGGCTTAAGCTTGACGCCGGCGGCCTCCTGGTCCTTCCGGGCGTGGTCGATGTCCATACCCATTTCGACGCTGAGATGTTCGGCGCCAGCACGGCCGATGATTTCGAGTCCGGATCAAACGCGGCCGCGGCCGGTGGTGTCACCACAGTCGTCGACTACGCGTTTCAGACCCCCGGCAAATCGTTGCGCGAAGGACTAAACCGGTGGCATGGCAAAGCCCGCGCCCGCGCCAAGATCGACTATGGGTTCCATATCGCCGTGCTCGATCCCACCGCAGACGCGATTCTTGAGGTGCCCGGTCTGGTCCGAGACGGATACTCGAGTTTCAAAATCTTCATGATGAGAGACTTTGAAGCGCGCGCCCTAGACTTTTTGCGCTTCTTCCGCGCGGCCGGCCAGAGCAACGCCCTGCTTACGATTCATGCCGAAGACCAAAACATCATCGCTTACTGTACGGAGCGGTTATACGCCGCGGGCAATCGCGGAGTAGACCACTTCGCGGCCAGCCGGCCGCAGTCTTCGGAAGCGGTAGCCGCAGCGCGCGCGATTGCGATGGCGCGGGCGGCTGACGCGTATGCATACCTGGTTCATCTTTCCAGCGCTGCCGCGCTCGACGAGGTCCGCCGGGCGCGCGCCAGCGGAAGCGAAGTAATCGCCGAAACGCGTCCCATTTATCTGTATCTGAACCAAACTCGCTATCGGGAACCCAACGGCGAATTGTATGTCGGCTATCCGCCGCTTCGCGCTGACCGCGACGTAG
Organism: Binataceae bacterium (SeqCode); assembly: GCA_036494985.1. GTDB lineage: Bacteria > Desulfobacterota > Binatia > Binatales > Binataceae > DASXNP01. The sequence goes on along the minus strand of DASXNP010000454.1, from coordinate 487 downwards.
ACGCCGTGTGGGAGGGTCTGAGGGACGGAACGATTGACACTGTAGCGACCGACCATTGTAGTTGGTGCGCCGACCAAAAGACCTCGCGCAAAGGCTTCGCCAGGATGAGGCCCGGGTTGTCGAATGTCGAAACGCTGCTGCCGATGCTTTACTCCGAAGGCGTTGGCGGCGGCAGGTTCGGTATCGAGCGCCTGGTCGAACTGATCTGCGCTAATCCCGCGAAGATCTTCGGACTCTATCCGCGCAAGGGAGTGATCGCGGTGGGTTCAGACGCCGACCTGGTTCTGCTCGACCCAGAGGCGGAAATAACTGTGCGAAGCGACCAGATGCATTCACGAGCTGACTACGATCCGTTTGAGGGGTGGAAAGTGCGCGGCTGGCCGGTAACGACGGTTTTGCGCGGGCAAGTGATCGCGAAGGACCGCAAGGTGACGGCTGAACCGGGTCGCGGCGAATTCCTCAGGCGCGCGCCGCACGACCCTCGGTG
>DASXNP010000453.1:0-3056 GCA_036494985.1 Binataceae bacterium (SeqCode) | reverse complement strand
CAAGGAGGGCAACTGGCCAAGCGTGATGATCGAAAGCATTGAGCCGATCGACGCGTTTGGGATCCGAAGCGCATTCTTGATCTGCTTGAGTGCCAAGGCCAGCAATGCGCCATCGTAGTTGTTGAAGAACCCGGCGGTGGTGACGAGCCAAAAGACCTTGTGCTGTCGCGGGGTGAAGGGCGGCAGCCGTCCGAAGAAGCCAAGCCGGACCCCGCGGCGCGGAACCTCAACCGCCTCGATCGAGGGCACTGGCAGCGGATCAGCCTGACTCAAGCAATTTGTCCTCCGGCTGAGTTATCGGCGCCGGATGCAAGGGTCAGGCGATCGACATCGGAAGCTCGCTCAGACCTCGAAGGAAGTAGGAGCCTTTGTAGGTCACCGGTGCGTCCGGATCGGCGAGCCTCAATTTCGGGAAACGCTCCAGGGCCATCTCGACCGCGACCGCCGCTTCAAGCCGAGCGAGCGCCGAGCCGATGCAGAAGTGAATGCCCTCGCCAAAGGCGACGTGGTCGTTGGGCGCTCGCGCGACATCGAATTTGTCAGGATTGGGGAAGTGCTCGGGGTCGCGGTTGGCGGCGGCGACAATGACGAAAACCGATGTGTCCTTCGCGATTTTCGTTCCGTCGATATCGGCATCCTGCGTGGCGTAGCGAACGGTCGATTGCACCGGGCCGTCATAACGGAGCATCTCGTCGATGCACGATGCGATAAGCGAGCGATCCGAGCGCAGCCGCCCCATCTGATCGGGGTTGCGGCCGAGAGCGAGTATTCCGTTGCCGATTAGATTGGTGGTCGTCTCGTTGCCGGCTAGCAGCAACAGCACCACGAACGCGAGCAACTCGTCGGCGCTTAGCGATTCGTTCTCCTCATGCGCGGCGACTAGTGCGCTCATCAGGTCATCGCCGGGCTCGCCTCGGCGGCGTTCGATCTGGTCGGCGAAGTAGCCTCGCAGTTCGTGGTTGGCTTTGCGGGCCTCGTCGGGAATCGGCTGGCCGGGAAGCGTGTTGTCAACTTCGATGATTAGATCCGACCAGTGCTTGAAAATCTCGTATTGCTCAGGTGGAACGCCGAGCATGCCTGCGATAACCATCACCGGCAGGGGAGTGGCGAGGTCGGCGATTACTTCGAATTTCGCGCGCCGCGATGCCTTGTCGAAGAGCGTCGAGACGAGCTGGCGGATCCGGGGTTCGAACTCGCGGACGCGGCGCGGCGTGAAGGCCTTCATCACGAGCTTGCGAAGTCTGGTATGCACGGGGGGATCGGAAAAGAGCATCGTGGCGGCACCGCCGAACACGTCGAGCAATCCTTCGACGGGCTCGGGCGGTTTCGGCTGTACGCTAGAAAAGCGGGAATGGTCGCGCAGGATCCCCGACACGTCTTTGTAACGTGCAGCAAGGACGGTCGGGCCGAACATATCGATCACGCGCGGCGGACTGCCAAAAAGCGGCTGGTAGTGCGGGTAGGGATTGGCGCGAAAGTTCGGATCCCACGGATTAAAGTAGATGTCGCCTTGATTCATCCTACACGGCTCCTAGCGTTCGGCTCTTAGTCTCACAATCTCTAGCTGCGTTTTCCGATAGAGCAACCCCGATGCCAGCTCTGATTGTGCAAATTCTCCAGTGATGGCGGGTGGCCAACCGCAGTCGGACCGTTGCATGCAGCGGAAGCGCAACACGACACCGCTCAGTGGATCGCCATCCGCAAAGAGTCTAGCCCGCGCAGCGTAAAGGAACCTTTGTATTTCATCTCCGCCGACGGATCGGCCAGCCGCAGACGGGGAAAGCGCTCGAGCGCAGCGCCAATCGCAATCGCACCTTCGAGCCGTGCCAGCGCCGAGCCGAGGCAGAAATGGATTCCTTCGCCGAAGGCGATGTGATCACTTGCGTCTCGGCTGATATCGAAGACCTCAGGGTTGCGGTAGTGCGATGGATCGCGGTTGGCCGCCGCCAGGATCAAGAAAGCAAGGCTGCCCTCGGGAATGTCGGTACCGCCGACATTTACGGCCGCCTTGGTAAACCGGCCGGTCGCTTGTACCGGTCCGTCGTAGCGCAGCATCTCGTCGATCGCGGCAGGCATCAGCGAGGGGTTGGCGCGCAGGTTTTCCATTTGGTCTAGATTGCGGCCGAGGGCAAGCAAGCCGTTGCCGATCAGGTTGGTTGTCGTCTCGTTGCCTGCCAGGAGCAACAGCAGCACGAAAGCCAGTAGTTCATCGGCGGACAGCGCTTCGGCATCCTCGTGTGCCGCGATAAGGGCGCTTACGAGATCGGGCCCCGGGCCGGCGCGGCGTTTGGCGATTTCAATCGAAAAATATTCGCGCAGGGCGTTTCGCGCCGCGACCGCACTTTCGGGAAACGGCGTGCCTGGAAGCGTATTTCCCGCTGAGATGACCTCGTCGGACCAATGCTTGAATTTCTCGTAATCGGCAGCGGGGACGCCGAGCATTTGGGAGATGACCATCACGGGCAGCGGGTTGGCGAGGTCGCGCATCGCTTCGAACTCGCCTTTGGAGACGGCCTTGTCTATGAGCTGAGTCGCGATTTCGCGAATGCCCGGTTCGAGCTCACGGATGCGCCGCGGGGTGAAGTCGCGCGTAACGAGCCGGCGCAGACGGGAATGGATCGGTGGGTCAGAAAAGAGCATCGTGCGCGCACCACCGAACACGTCAATTCGCTCTGTGCCGGGGACTTGGGGACCGTGGCTGGAGAATCGGTCGTGGTCGCGCAGGGTGGCGATTACATCGTCATATCGCGCGATCAGCGCCAATCGCATCGAGCCGCTGAGCATCTTTGGCGGGCCGGCCAGCAGCGGCTTGTAGTGTGGATACGGGTTGGCGCGGAACGCCGGATCAAAGGGATTGAAGTAAAATTGCGATGCAGTCTCAGCAACACTCTGGCTCACTAGTTGGCACCTCGGATTTGCTCAGTCGGCGTTTGAATCGTGGGCGCCGTCGAGCCAGTGTCGGCGTGCAAGCAGGCGTTAGCGGCCAACTTGAGGATCGCAAGGTCCAGCTCGAAGTCTTCGGGGTCTGGCGCATCCGGCGAGACCCGAAGGGTCCT
>DASXNP010000452.1:0-4101 GCA_036494985.1 Binataceae bacterium (SeqCode) | reverse complement strand
TCGGCTATCGCTACTCCTCGTTGCTTCCGATCGGCAACGGTCTACAGAGCAGCTTGATCTACTTGTACGAAGCTCGCCAGCCCAAGACCGTGTGGAACCCTCAATCGGCCTTTTGTCCGCCCGGTGCCGCACTTGCCAATCCGTCGGGCAACCTCCCGGGGTCGATTCAACCGGGAATTTCTCTTAGTACCAACCCTCGGTTTCCTCCGCCTGCGCCACCGTTCTCGAGCGTGGCGAGCGCCGACCTCTGCACCAATACTTACTGGGTCCGCTCGCACTTCGTTGGTTTCACCGGGACCTACTACGACAAGGATCTCACCGACATCGTCTACCGCTACGACTTCTCCTGGCAAAACAAAGTTGGCGTATTTGCGGATTGCGGTTACGGCAACAAAGGGAGCGCTATTACACCTGCCTCAGGCGCGTGCGGACTTGGGTCTCCGATACTCCCGCTGGCCAGGCAGGTAGGTCCGTTCGCGGCATTCTTCCCGGCAGGAACCCAGAGCGCCAATACTGTCGGTGGAAGATGGACCAACCAGACCCGCTGGATCGTCGCTGCCGACCGCCCAACCTACATTCCCTACATTTCCAAGCAACACACCTTCTTTACCGCGCAGTATGTCGCGACCTGGTACCCCGATCTGCCTGTCCGCGCGGCCCCCTTCGTCGGTTCCAGGGGTAAGGTTCGCGATATATCGAACTTCTTCTTCGTCAACGCGGTCAACTGGGTGATGAACGGTCAGCTGGTCACCAGCAACGGATTTGCGATGGACGTCGACGACGTGACGATGAACGCCACTTCGACCAACACCTATCGCTATTCCAGAAATATCATTATGGCTCTGAACGCCACCTGGTATCTGGGCAAGAGTTCCAAGAACACCGACCCCTTCGTATTCAGCGGCAACCAGAGCCTCAACGAAGTCGAATTCCGCTTCACCTACGAAATCTAGGAACCGCAATTTGGGAAACTATCCGACACCGCCCTTTGAGTCGCCAACACAGCCGTCCGGCACCCCCGACGGCTCGCCCACCAGCGAACTGGCTACCCTTGAAAAAGGGTAGCCAACTGCGGTTGGCGACTTTAGAGGGCGGGGTCTTGCCGCTTTTGCTATTCCGGTAGCGATTTAGTACTTGGAGTTTGGTTCACATTTTCGACCTTTGAGTGAGCTCCATTTTCCGGCCGCTGCTTTTTCGGCCAACTCTGCACTGCCGCTCTGAGGCTGACCGAGAAGCCCTTAGATTTCGATGCGGGCGGTATGCTCGTGACGGGGGCCGGCAGTTCATGAGCTCGCTCAGCGCTCAGCGCAAGAGCTGCGTTCGCTAGCTTCCGGCCTGCGCCTCGAGCTCCTTGGGGAGCCGCGCTGCCCGGACCCGACCACATTCGTGCCCCGGTCTTTGATCCGCGCGCCTCCGCGAGCGGACGATGACTTGTCGTTCAGGTATGGTTACAGATCGGCGCGCCTATAGGCGCCGTCTCGGGGCGCTGCAATCCGCAGGCTGCACAGCTTTGAGTTCGGTTAGATGAGATAATCGCGGTCGTGACCAAACGAACGATCATTGTCGCAGCGGCCGCCGCCGTCATCGGCGGTTTCATTCTGATTAACCTGCTGCTCCATTTCGGACAAAAGCGCCACGACCGGCTCGGGTACGACATTGCTCAGGCCTTTCCCCCGGACAAGCCGTTTGTTCCGGGCGAGATCTTCGCCAGCGTGCTAGCTGAAATAATGGAACACGAACTGCACAGCCCGTTTGGTTGGCGGCCCAATGATTTCTACCTCTGGGGTCCCCATGTGTTGGCGGACAACAACGCCAATCGGCAACTTGGGATCATCATGGCGGTGCGCGAAAGCACACGCGTTTTCAAAGACCATCTGACGAAAATACCTTCGAACGAATACGACCAGAACCTCGTCATCGCCGACACGGATTTTCGCAACGACGCCGAGCGATGGATTCTGCCGTCGCCGGAAGGCAAATACGCCGATGGCGTCGCGCGTCTTAGAGCCTACGTCGCCGGACTGCGCGCGACTCCACAAACCTCGCGGCCAATTAATCTGCGCAACGCCGAGCTGGGCTGGCTATTGCAGTCGTGGACCGACATGCTCGGCGACGCGCACGCAAACCTCTATCGAACGCAAAAAGACGACGGCAGCGCGGTCGAGCCGTGGGACGTCGACGACTACTTCTACCACGCCCAAGGGGTCGCCTACGTGATGTACCACCTGATGCAAGCGGTCAAACGCGAGTACGCTTTAGCGATCAAGAACAAGCCCGTCCTTGGAGCGCTGGTCGACGAATCACTCACTCCGCTAAAGCAGGCCGCGACCCTGAAACCGCTCGTAGTGCTCGACGGGCCGCCCGCCGGCATCGTCGCAAACCATCGAAAGAATCTCGACGCCTTCATCTCCGAGGCGCGCCAAAAGATGTTTACGCTGACCGACGAACTGGCGCGATGACGCTTAGAAAAATGGCATCAGCAAGGAAGCTGAGTTGCTTGCAAAGAGCTGCAACAGCGCGGGGAGCCACCCGCGCGGCATCCCGGTTACGACTTCCGCGATAGGGGCCCACGGTGGAAGATGGGCGCCGGATTCCAGCACCAATCGCAAAGCCGAGAGTCGGCTCGCTTCGGCGAACGAAACCAGTTCGTGGGGCTGGTCCCCGCTAAATCCGGCCTTGGCGCGGGCAATCTCAACTGCCTTGGCGAGGCCGCCCAGTTCATCGACCAGTCCCCGCGCTTGAGCTTGCACGCCGCTCCAGACCCGGCCGCGGGCGATCGATTCGGCTTGCTTGCTGGTAAGCTTTCGCCCTTGCGCGACCTTCGCGGTAAAGTTCTCGTACAGCTGCCCAACCATAAGATTGAGTTGCGACATCTCGCTTTCGCTAAGCACTCGCGCCGGAGAAAGTGCGTCGGCGAGCTCGCCGTCTTTTACATAGTCGATGCTGATGCCGGCGCGGGCCAGCAAGCGCCTGAGGCTGAAGCGAGTGAAAACGACGCCGATTGAACCGGTGACGGTCGCGGGCTCGGCTACGATCGTATCCGCGTTCATCGCCACGTAATAGCCGCCCGACCCCGCAACATCACCCATCGATACGACCACCGGCTTGCCGCGGCGTTGCGCTTCGCGAACTGAACGCCAAACGAGGTCCGCACCGACCGCCGAGCCGCCCGGCGAATTTACCCTGAAGACGATCGCGCGAACGCTGCGGTCGCGCGCGGCACGATCAATTTCAGCGGCGGTGTGTTCGCCGCTTAAATATTCGCCCGCGGGCAGCGGTTCACCCGCGATGACCGGGCCGACGCCGTGAACCAGCGCGATCCGGCCGCCGCGCGAGCTGCTCTGCTTCATCCCAAGGTGGCGCAGATAACGAGTTAGATCGACCGTGTCACGGCCATCGCTTTGCGGGTTGAGCTCCGCGATCAGGTCTTCCAGATAGCCCACGCGGTCCACGAGCTTGGAAGATAGCGCCGCTTGCGCGCTGGTGAAGCCGCGCTTGAGAAGATCGGCGGCTTGCTCGAGATCCAGGCCGCGGGCCCGAGCGACGGCCTCGGCCAAAATCCGCGACCAATCGGCGACGATCGCCTCGAGGCTTTCGCGCAATGCCGGCGACATCGCGTCGCGCGCAAAGGTCTCGCCGGCGCCTTTGTATTCCTTCCATTGAAGGGTCTGCGCCTCGACTCCGATCTGATCGAGCGCGCCCCTTAGAAAGTAGTTGCCGGCGGCAACTCCAAGCATCATGAAGGCGGTGTCGGGGTTGGCGACGATTTCCGACGCGCCGCAAGCAACGAGATACTCTCGCTCAGTGACGTTGTCGCCGGCGAGCAACGCAATCACGCGCTTGCCCGACTTACAGGCGGCCTCCATCAGGTCGTGAAGCTCCTGCGAGGTTGCGAAACCGCCCGAAAAGCCGGCGATCTCGACGATCACGGCCTTGATCGCATCGTCATGGGCGGCCCCTTCGAAGGCGCGACGGAGGTTGTGGAGGCTTGCGAGTCCGCGGCCGAGCAGGCGATCGAGCGGAGAGCGCGCCGGCAGCTCGTGCAGCGGCCCGCTTAGTCGAATACGCAGAACAGAACCGCGACCTATACGTGCCGGGCGC
>DASXNP010000451.1:0-2190 GCA_036494985.1 Binataceae bacterium (SeqCode) | reverse complement strand
GCACTACACAGTAACCCTGTTCCGCATGCACAGTCCCGGGGCTCAATTCGACAATCGCCGCGTTGTCGTCGGTGAAGCCCTCCTGGTGGAATCTTATCCGTCCGGCGAAGTTGCCGTTGAGCAGTGATTTCGGCAGTCGATCGGCAAACACTTCGATCAGGTCCGCATCGCGCGCTGCCATCATCGCCGCGTCAAACGCGGCCGGCTGCATCGCAACCGCTTCGGTGTTCAGGGCCAGGATCGCCCGCCGAATCGAGTCCCGAGTGCCGGTCGAAGGCCTGATGATGCGCGCTTGAGTCGAATACCCGATCACCGCGTACTGTTCACCCCCGGATCCACCGTCTACGATTCTTAAGGCTTCGCGCTTCGCGATATCCAGCCGCGTGCCGGAGCGCTCGCGGGCTGCCATCGCGGCAGCCGTATCGAACACCAGGGCGTGGCGCTGGGCGCGATCGGCTCTTACCGGGGCGTTCACATAGAACCCGGCGGCCGCGAGCACCAGCGCCGCGAGCGCGCTCGCTTCGAGCCAGAACAGAAGATCGCTCCAAAAACGGGCGGCGCCGGCAACCGGCGCAGGTTGTTCTTCAAACAGCAGCAGGCTCGGCACCTCGAGAATCGGCCGCGAGCGCGATCGAAAATAGATTATCGCCAGCGCAATCAAGCTGGCGCCGTAAAGCAGATTCAGGGGATTAAGCAGTCCCATCTAGCGGACCACGCCCAGCCGTGGAAACTCGCGCCTGACTGTCTGGTCGAGATTTCCTGCCCCGAAGGCTGCCGCGTACTTGATGGCATGGTCCGCGCAGAAATCCTTTAGCCGCCCAAGGAGCGACTCCAGCTTGGCGCGATAGGCGGCAACCGCGGCGGCGCTGACCGCAAAGTCGCGGTATGAGCCCGATTCGGCATCGCGCAGCTTGTAAAGGCCCGGTGGCCAGGAACCCGAGCTTTCGCGTTCGCCCAAAACCTGGACCACCTTTACTTCGTGCCGCGCCGCGATCAGGCGCGACAGGGCGTCTTCGTATTCGCCTGCGTTGACCATGAAATCGGAAACCACGATCACCATTCCGGCCTGTCTGCGGCCCAAGAGAAGCTTTTCAACCGCACCCGGCATCGCGGTCTTACCGGCGCTTTTTGTTCCCAATACGAAGGGACGCAAACCCGGATAGGATTCGCGCCGGCGACGGAACTCGGTCGCTCGCAGCTCGATCGTGGGGGGTCGCGCGGCGAAGGTTGCGATCCGAACCGCGTCACTGTTGGCCATCGCGACGTATGCGAGCGAAGAGGCGATGGCCAGCGCCAACCCCAGCTTGTCGTCGGCTGAGTAGGTTCCCATCGATGCGCTTGCGTCCACCAAGATCGTGGTCTCGACCTCGCGCTCGGTCCGGTACATCTTCACGTACAGTTCGTCCAGCCGTGCGGCCGCGTTCCAATCCAGAAAGCGGAAGTCGTCGCCCTCGGTGTAGTCTCGGAAATTCTCGACCTCGAGGCCGACTCCCTGGATTCGCCCGGCCGTTCGCTGTCCATGGCGGGCGGTCCTGGCGCGCCGTATCCCGATAATCAGGCGGTCGAGCTTGGCTAGAAAGTCCGGCTCAAATGCGCGTTCGGCGAGCATCAAAACTCAAAGGCCGATCATGCCCGCGTGCTCCGCACCGCCCGAAGCACCCGCTCAATCAAATAGGCCGCGTCGATACCGTCGGACTCGGCCGCATAGTTCAGGGTGATCCGATGCGCTAGCACCGCCGGCGCGACCCGATCGACGTCCTCATACGCGACGTTGGCGCGCCCGTCGAGCAGCGCGTTTACCTTCGCTCCCAAGATCAGCGCCTGTCCGCCGCGCGGACTCGAACCGAAGCCGACGTATCGATTTACGGTTTCATCGTGGATCAGGCCTTGCTTTCCACCCGTAAACTTGGAGGTTTCCGGTAGCGTGGCGCGGATGATTCTAGCCGCATACTGCTCCAGTGGCGGGGCAACGATCACCTGCCGTACCAGTCGTTTCAACGCCTCGATTCGCTCCGCGGCGGTTTGCGCATCAAAAACCGCGCTTACACCCGCGTCTTCCGGTCCGGTGGTGGTGGTGATGATCCTCGTCAGTTGCTCCTCGTCTGGATAAATCAGCCTTACCTTGAAGAAGAACCGATCGAGTTGGGCCTCCGGGAGCGGGTAGGTTCCTTCCATCTCAATCGGATTGAG
>DASXNP010000450.1:0-2799 GCA_036494985.1 Binataceae bacterium (SeqCode) | reverse complement strand
TCGCCCAAAGCGCCAACACGGTCACAAGGAAACCGGTGATGATCGAGTTGGATCGCTCCGTCATGTGGGCCGCAAAACCGAGTACCCAGGGTGAGATCATCAGCCAAAGCCCGAGCGCGGCAGTGGCCATGTCTTGCCAGGGGCTTCGCGTGTCGACGAGGTAGCGGCTCACGGCAGTTACCAGGATGATGGCGGCGCCAAGCAGCCAGGTGTTCCACACAGCATCTGAGTGGCTGGCCGCGAAGTGCAAAATCCTGGGCGACATCATCAACCACAATCCCAGAACAGTGATAAGCAAGTCGCGCAACCGTTTCATGTCCATAAGCCCTCCTTATTCGGCCCATTTGGCCCCCGAGCGCACATGGCCAACGAGTCGACAGTGAAACGCCTAATCGCTTCTTCTTGCGGCGCAAGTATACATCTCGGACGCGATTATTTTCGCGCACGGATTCGCGATGCACTGCAATAACCGGATGTCCCCCGCACGCGCCGTTTGCGACCGTCCCCCGCTTGACAGCTGTGACCGAGCAGCTCGAAGGCGATGATTGCCTTCATCCAAACCCATCGCGGCGCTCGAGGTCAAGCCGGGAGGTATGGACTGGTACAATCACGCTTTCCGCGGCCCCCTGGGCGACGAGATCGTCTTGTGGCGCAAGGCGGGCTCGAACACGCGAATACCAACCTCATTCACACGGGAACAGAGTTCATGCGGCAACCGGCGATCTTCATTCCGCATGGCGGCGGCCCCTGCTTCTTCATGGATCCACCCGCGGATGACCCGACTCGATGGGTAGCGATGGAGGCCTATTTGCGAAACCTGCGGTCGATGCTGCCCGCTCGCCCGGATTACTTGCTGGTCATTTCGGCCCATTGGGAAATGCCTCAGCCGACCGTGCTCGCGGCCAGCAGGCCGGGCCTTCTGTTCGACTACTATAATTTTCCGCCTCACACTTATCGGCTGACCTATCCGGCGCCCGGCGCTCCTGAATTGGCAGCGCGAGTCCGCGATCTGCTGGCCGCCGCGGGGATCGAATCGGGAGAAGATCGAGACCGTGGCTATGACCACGGCATTTTTATCCCGCTCAAGGTCAGTTTTCCGGATGCCGACGTCCCCATATTGCAGCTGTCGCTGCAATCCGGATTGGACCCCGGTCGGCATATCGAGATTGGGAGGGCGCTCACCAGCCTGCGCGACGATAATGTCCTCATCATTGGAAGCGGCCTGAGTTTTCACAATCTCTCTTCGCTCGGCGACCCCCGCGCCGGGCCTCCGTCGGAGTCGTTCGATCGCTGGTTGACGCAAATTCTCTGCGATGGACCCATCGCTGAAAGGGACCTCAATTTGTCACAGTGGGCACGGGCGCCGGGCGCGCGAATTTGCCATCCTCGCGAGGAGCATCTCATGCCGCTCATGGTCGCGGCGGGCGCGGGTTCGGGCGATATCGGCCGGCATACTTTCAGCGGAAAAATCTGGGACAAGGCTGTTTCGGCATTTCACTTCGGTTGAGCGAGCCGCACTCGTTGCGCGACCTCAAGGCGTCGCTTCCGCGGGCGTCCACGCGCGGTCAACACGGTACGCAGTTATCGTTCCGGCGACCTTCGCCGTGCTCGCGCCAAGATCTTTTTCGTACGCGGCGCCTTCCGGATCGACGATGAATGTCATGACGCCGGAAGACCGGTACGCGACGGGATAGGCAATGGCGGCGATGCGGTTGTCGGAGGCCGCCAGTCTGCGAAAGTAGTAGCCGCGATACGCAACGGGTCGGCCGCCGCTCTTCGCCGCGGCGAGCACTGCGGCGGTGATGCCATCGGTCGCGTCGGCCGCGCCCGGGTGACTTTCAGCCACCAGAGCCTGGCAGAGCGCGATCGCCGTAAGTTCATTCTCGCCGATTCGCCGGTACCGGACTTCGTGCATGCCGGCGTCAGAGTCGAAACGCCATGCGCCATTGTGTGACACGAGCGGGATCGGGAACGGCCAGTTCTCCGCGCCGATGTAGAGAATCATGCCGCCGTGAGCTTCGCGGACGAGGCGGTGCATTTCCTGGTATTTCTGTACGAATCGCTCGCGGTCGAGTCGGTCCTGAAGTTCCTCTTCCGCGCTGCGAACTGCGTTCCCTGCTTGCAGGATCTTGGTCACGGCTCGCTCGTCGCGATTTCGGACCGCCAGGAAGAGCGCGTGGCTCGCCTCTTCGGCAGACGTGAAAGTCGCCTGGTTGGATTGCCCCGCGACGCAGAGTGGAGCGAAAGTCGACAGGAGCAGTGCGACGGTCGCGAATGCGAAGCTTGCCATCATCGGTGCCGGCTTCGTGTTCATCGGTGACCTCCGCCGCCATGGGAGCCGCCACCGCCATGAAAACCGCCGCCGGCGTGAAAAGCACCGCCGCCATGGGAACCGCCCCCGAAGCTGGCCCGGCCGCGGGACGAATATGCGCCCGCGACACCGCCATGATTGAAACCGCTGAAGGCGTTGGAATGTACGCCGTCTGACCGGCCCGCAAATCCGCCGGGGTGACCGAAACCGCCGGAGTGATCGAAACCGCCGGCGTGACCGAAATCGGGATGGCCGGGACCGGCAGATCCGCGATCGAAATGGTTGTGATCGCCAAAGGGTCGGTCGTGATTGAAAGTCGGACTGCGGGAGACGTAGGGGTTGTGGTTGTATTCCACCTCGCGACCGTGCCAGTCGGCTCCCCAGTGGTGCCACCCCCAGCCAAAGCCGCCGAAAACGCCGACGCCGATGCCCAACCCGAATCCAATCCCGGGCCCGACGAAGGCTCCCTCCACCCAACCCGGGTAGTA
>DASXNP010000449.1:0-4304 GCA_036494985.1 Binataceae bacterium (SeqCode) | reverse complement strand
GCCCGATTGATCCGAGGTGAATGAGATCGATTGGCCGTCTGGCGAAAACGACGGACTCACATTGATCGAGCCGCCCGAGGTCAGCGGCCTTATCACATTTCCACCGCTGTCCAGCAGGTAGAGATTGGTGGTCCCACCGCGCTCCAGCGACGCCGCGATTCTGCTTCCGTCCGGGGAAAGCGCGCCGCCGATCAGCCGCCCTTGCATCATCCGAATCTCGCGTTCGCGCCGCACGCCAAGATCGGCGAGGTAGAGGGCCGGTTCGCCCGACTTATAAGACACGTACAAAAGCTGCCGCGCTCCACGATCGAGGCTTGGAAACAGATTTATGGTCGAGTTGTCGGTCACGCGGGAAAGATCCCGCCCGTCCAGCGACAGCGTGTAAATCTCCTTAAATCGGCCGCTACCGGTGGACGCGCAGGCGATCGGACTGTCGAACGGACCACGCGTTCCAGTGGTCGCCAGCATAATCTCATCGGCGAACCGTCGCGCCATCTGTGGAAGCTCGCTCAGCTGCCCGGTATAGCGCTTGCCGGTCAGCTGCTGCTGCCGTGGCACGTCGTACAGGAATGCCTCGATGGTGGCGTCGTTGCCTTTGATGGTGGCGGCGCCCTTCACCAGAAACTCGGCATTGATCGAACTCAGTCCGCGAAATTAAAATTTCCCAATTGATAGCCGCTGTTCTGCGGGTCCTCGATGTTCGCCTCGGGATTGACCAGCTTGAAAAATCCCGACAGCTCCAAATTCCGCGACAGGGTGTTGGTGAACTCGGCACTCTCTTGATGCGACTCGTCGCCGCCGAGACTCTTCAGCTGCGAAATGGCGATCGGGAACAGTTGCGACCCCGGTCCCGAGATCACCATCTGAATCGCCCCCGCACGGATCGAACTGAACCCGACCGTCGCGAGGATCAGCAAGGCGACAAAGCGAAAACTCATTTTTGGCGTTGGCCGCTTCGAACCCATGTCTAGGAGGTCATCTCACCTAGCTTGAACAACGCCTCGATTCCGCCGCCGAACTGATCACGATACTGCGCCGGCGGCGGTGGGAACGGAGCTGCCTTGCGAATCGCTCTCACCACCGAGTCGTCGTAGGCTGCGTCCCTCGAGCTCTGGGTGACCTTTACGCCGGTCAACGAACCATCCGCGCCAATCGAAAACGTAACTGTCGCCGTCAGGTCGGCGCTGCCGCCGCTGAAATTCCATGCCTTCCTCACCCTCTCCTGCACCGTCCGGTAGTAGAGCAAAAAGTCTAGATTCTTCAGAACCCCCGCGCTTCCGGTCCCTTCGCCGATTCCAAATCCAGCCCCCGCGCTCGCCACCGGCCCCTCCACTGGGCCGCCGCCGCTTTTGCCTTCCTCATCCGGCGTCGTGCCCGTGTCGGTCCCTTCATCGCTGTCATCATCATTATCGGCGTGCCGCTTTCGGTCCGCCAGATGTTGCGCTAAAAGCTGCTTGCGAATTTTCGCGAGCTGCTCGCCGACGCTCGCGGTAGGTTCCGCTTTCGCCAATTGAACCGCTGCGGATGGCTTCGGCTGGGCTTTGGGCTGCGATCTCGCGACGTTGCCGGTCTTGGCCACCGCCGGCCTCGGTTTGGGCGCACGAATCAGCTTGGGCGTCGAGCTTGGCGCCGGGGTCGGCTTTTCGGTCGGCACGCTGGTCGGCTCGGCGGTCGGAACGGGACTCGGTTCGGGCGTCGCGGTCGGCGCGGGCGTGATGGCGGGCGTCGCGCTGGCAAGATCGTTAAGAGCCATCGCGTTGGTGTCAGTTTCGGGTGCTAGCGGCGCGGCAGCTGTCGGTTCCTCTTTCGCGGCCGCCGACTGCGCAGGTGCGGCCTCCTTCGAGGCGGCACTGGGATTCTCTTGATCCGCTTGGTTAGATCGCGACAGCGTGGGCAGATGGGTTCCGAGGTCGCCCGCCGGAATGCTGTCGACGATTTTGACCGTGTACGAAGGCGGCGGCGCGCCGCGACTGCTCAGGAATTTAGGCAGCACGAACACTGCAAGATAGAGCAAGCCAGCGTGAAGCACGGCGGAAAGCACGATTCCACCGACATATCCCCACCCGCCGCCTGCGCTCCGGCGCGATTCACGGCCTCGGGTTGCCACGCTCACGCTCGGCCCGAGGAGACTCTTGGCCCCCGGCAGGCATCTGCGTCACCATCCCCACGTTCTCAATGCCAGCCGCCTTTATCGCCGCCATCGCGCGTATGACGTCGCCGTATGGCACCTGGTCGTCGGCCCGCACGAATATCTGCTGATCCGGGTGCTCGGCCGAAACCGCGCGCAGTTTGCGGCTCAAATCGGCGGCGCTGATCTTCGCGTCGTTCAGGTAGATCTGCCGATCGCTGGTGATGGAAACAACCAATTGTTGCTCTGCACCCGGGAGCGCGGCCGCTTTTACCCTGGGCAGGGTCAATTCGACGCCCTGCTGGATTATCGGCGCTGTCACCATGAAGATGATCAACAGCACCAGCATCACGTCGACCATCGGCGTTACGTTGATCTGCGAAACCAGCTGCCCGCGCTGTCCGGAATCGAAAGCCATGGTTGCTTAGGAAAGGAAGTGGCGTTCCGCGATGTTCAGAAACTCGGATGTAAAATTATCCATCTCAATTGCCAGCACCCGCACCCGCGCTGTCAGGTAGTTGAAAAACATCTGTGCGGGTATCGCGGCGACCAGTCCGACCGCGGTGGTAATCAGCGCCTCCGCGATGCCCGGCGCGACCGCCTGGATGCTCGACGAATGCGACGCCGACAACCCAAGGAAGGCCGTCATTATGCCCCACACCGTTCCGAACAGACCGATAAACGGACAGGTAGAGCCGGTCGTCGCTAGAAACGTGATCCCGTACTCGAGCCTGGTCAGCTCCACGTTGGTCTGGCGCTTCATGGCTCTCATCACGTTCTCGACGCCGCCCAGCTCGGTTGAAAATCCCGCTTCGGCATTGACCACCTGCCGCTTGGCGCGCGTCAAGCGCAACAACTCCTGGTATCCGGCACGAAACACCTGGGCCACCGGACTCCGCTGCAAGCCGACGCTCGCCGCGTGAATCGTCGCCAGGTTTTTCGATTCCCAAAAGAGCGTATCGAAGCGCTTCGATTCACGCCGCGCCTGCGAGATCTGTCGGAGTTTGTAAAGAATGATGCCCCAGCTGGCGACCGAAAACACGACCAGCACGACCAACACCCCCTGCACCACCGGGCCGGTGCCCATCAGCATCTCGGCCACTCCGGGAATCCCCGTACCCAACCCGCCCTCGGGCATCTGAACCTTCCTTGACTCCGCTGGGGCCTCGTGCAGAGGCCCTCGATCAATCTACGGTTCGATCGGCATGCAAGCAATGCGCCCGCCAATTAGACTGCCTTGGCTTGCTAGATTTCCACGCGACACAATATAACTCTGTAATCGCATGCGCCCGCGGCGCATTATCGGGAGGTTCATCGCTAGGTGGCTACCAAGATCGCAATCAACGGCTTCGGCCGGATCGGCCGGATGTTCTATCGCGCGGCGCTTGGCAAGAAGGACCTCGAGGTTGTCGCGGTCAACGATATAACCGACCCTGCCACGCTCGCCCACCTGCTCAAGTATGATTCTGTCCACGGCGCGCTGCCTTATCAGGTCAAGGCCGAGGGTAATATGATCCTACTCGATGGGCGAGCGGTGCAGGTCCTGGCTGAGCGCGATCCAGCCAAGCTCCCATGGAACAAACTCGGGGTTCAACTGGTGGTGGAGTCAACCGGGCTCTTCACCGCGCGAGACAAAGCGGCGCTGCACATCGCGGCCGGCGCCAAGAAGGTTCTCATCAGTGCCCCCGCCGAAGGCGCCGACCTTACGCTTTGCTTGGGGGTTAATGACCACGCTTACGAGCCCAAAACGCACCAAGTAATCTCCAACGCCTCCTGCACAACCAACTGTCTGGCGCCGATCGCCAAGGTCCTGCACGAGAATTTCGGCATCATCAATGGTCTGATGACCACCGTGCACAGCTACACGTCCGATCAAATGCTGCACGATGGACCGCACAAGGACCTCCGCCGCGCCCGCGCCGCCGCGCTCTCGATGGTTCCGACCTCTACCGGCGCCGCCAAGGCGATCGGGTTGGTGCTCCCGGCGCTCAACGGCAGGCTCGACGGCATCGCGATCCGCGTCCCGACCGCCAACGTGTCGTTGATCGATCTCACCGCCAACCTCGAGCGCGATTGCGATGAAAAGTCGGTCAACGCCGCGATGAAGAAGGCGGCCGATTCGGATCTCAAGGGGATCCTCGAGTACGTTGAAGCACCGCTGGTGTCCGCGGATTTT
>DASXNP010000448.1:0-3184 GCA_036494985.1 Binataceae bacterium (SeqCode) | reverse complement strand
AATAATGAATCTTCGCGCCGTAAGCCGCGATCACGCGCTTGCGCTCGCGGCTGGCAACCGACGACATCACCAGCTCCACCGGATATCCAAGCGTCGCGCCCATCATCGCCAGTGCGATTCCAGTATTCCCGGAGGTCGAATCGATTATTGTTTTGCCCGGACGCAAGTCGCCGCGCTCCAACCCGACCTCGATCATTTTTCGCACCGCGCGATCCTTGATCGACCCCCCGGGATTGAAACCTTCGATTTTCGCAAACAGCCGCACCCCGGGGGCCAGGAGGCCGTGGGTGACGCGCTTCAATTCGAGGAGCGGCGTGTTGCCGACCAGGTCGAGGATGCCGCGCGCACGCGCCGTCGGGACGGCCTCGATCTTAGCGGCCGCCGGCGATCGCAGGAACGATTGAGATGTCGTCGCCATCCTTAACCTTCGAGTTGAGCGCCTCAAGGAAGCGGATGTCGTCGCCGTTGAGATAGATGTTGACGAAGCGGCGGATCTGGCCCTTCTCGTCAAGCAGCCGCTCGCGCATTCCCGGGTGGTTCCTTTCCAAGTCGTCGATCACGTCTTTTACCGACCCGCCCGCGGCCGAGATCTCATCGTTGCCGGCGGTAAACTTGCGCAACGGAGTTGGGACCCGCACTCTGATTGACATTATCGTTCAGTTCGCCTCCTGTGTTCTTCGATCAAATGGTCGTCTGGCGCTCCTGGGCGGTCAAGCCGCCGAGCGCGGCGCGTCCTTGGCGACGCCGAGCCGCTCGAAAAGCGCGTCGAAATCCCGTAGCCGGGCTTCGATCACTTCGGGCTGCTCGATCGATTGTGCCACTGCCTCGATGGTCTTGTAACCGTTGCCCGTGATCGAGACGACGACGCTCTCGTCGGGCTTGATCCGCCCCTGACTGATCAGCTTCAGCGCGACGGCCAGCGTGGTGCCGCCGGCCGGCTCAGCGAAGATCCCCTCGGTGCGCGCCAACAGCTTGATTGCGTCGATGATCTCCGGGTCGCTCGCGGTGTCGCCCCATCCGCCTGACTCGCGCACCGCGCGCAGCACGTAGAAACCATCGGCTGGATTTCCGATCGCGATCGATTTCGCAATCGTGTCGGGCTTGACCGGCGTGATCAGATCGGTGCCCTTGTGCAGGGCGTGGATCACCGGCGCCGAACCGGCGGCTTGGGCCGAATGGATCTTGAACTCGCAGCTGCGGATCAGTCCCACTTCCTTCAATTCCTTAAACCCCTTGGCGATCTTCGGCAGGATCGTCCCACCCGCGGTCGGCACCACAATATGGTTGGGCACCTTCCAACCGAGCTGCTCGGCGACCTCGAAGCCGAAGGTCTTGGCGCCCTCGGTGTAATAGGGCCGCAGGTTTATATTGACGAATGCCCACCCGTACTTGTCGGCGATCTCGCTGCACAAGCGGTTGACGTCGTCGTAGTTGCCGCGAATCGTAATCACTTTCGCGCCGTAGATCGACGAGCCCACCACCTTGCCCGCTTCCACGCCCTCAGGCATGAAGATGTAGCATCGCAGGCCCGCACGTGCCGCATGCGCCGCGACCGCGGTGGCAAGATTGCCGGTCGAAGCGCACGAAACCGTGCCGAACCCAAACTCGATCGCCTTGGTAATCGAAACCGAGACTACGCGATCCTTGTACGAGAGCGTCGGATGGTTGACGGTGTCGTCTTTGATATAAAGTCGCTTGAGCCCGACTTCCGCGCCCAGGCGCTGCGCGTGGACGAGCGGGGTGAAACCCGAGTTCAGTCCAAGCGTCGGCTCGCCTTCGACCGGCAGCAGCTCCCGGTAGCGCCACAGATTGCGCGGCCGCGCCTCGATCGCCCGGTGGCTTATGGTTTTCTTGATTGCCGGGTAGTCGTAGTTGACCTCGAGCGGACCGAAGCAGGTTTCGCAAACGTGCACCGGGCTCACCGGATATTCCTGCCCGCACTCGCGGCACTTGAGATTGATTACGTAACTGCCCATCGCATTCTCTCCGTCGTTGGCTTAGCAAGCCTCGGCTCGCGCGATTGTTTCTGCTCCGGAGAATTTGGCGCAGAGACAATCCGCGCGCGGCTGCACTTCGATCGATCTCATCCGCGAACCGTTCGCGTCGTAGGTGACCATGCGACCCGCCAACCGCGGCGGTTCTCCGCGCAGACACCGCGCCGCTTCCGCCGCCTGTATCTGGCCGATCAAACCAGCGACCGGCCCGATGATTCCCGCATCGCGGCAGCTCGCGACCTCGTGCTCCAGCGGCGGTTCTTCAAACAGACAGCGAAGACAAGCGCCACGCCCGGGCATGAACGTCATGGTTTGCCCGCGCATTCCGAGCACGCCTCCGTATGCGAACGGCCGCCCGATCTGGAGGCTCAAATCGTTGATCAGAAACTTGACCGCAGGATCATCGGTACCGTCGATCGTAAAGTCGTGCGCGCGAATCAAATCGGCGCCGTTGCGCTGCTCAAACGCGATCGGGCAGGCTTCCACTTCGACCGTCGGATACCTCCTTCGCAGTTGTGTGGCGCAGACCTCGGCCTTCGGCAATCCGAGATCCGAAACTCGATAGATAATCTGCCTTGCAAGATTGGACAGTTCGACCCGGTCCGGGTCGACCATCGTCAGGTGTGCGCAACTCATCCGGGCGGCCGCCAAGGCGGCGGGGACGCCGAGTCCGCCGGCTCCGATGATTAATAACTTTGCCAAGGCTCTGCGATCATATCCGGCAAAGCCCTCGTCGATGCGGAAAGCGGCGGCCTCAAGAAACCAAAAGCCCCGTCTCAGCGATAAGTGAGAGGGGCTCTGCTTGCTCTCACCTTATCTGCCAAGGACTCCGCGTCTAGTCGCGGTCCTTGCCGGAATTAGCACCAGCACCCATACCGGGCCGGTTGCTGCGGCATCTTTGGGCCTGTCCCTCCGCCGCTCTTGATAAGGTCAATTCCGACTAACCAGATAAGAGCTATCCGACCGGTCAATAGTTGTCAACCGTCGAGTAAGGATTGCCAGAAGAGCGAATGCCGGCGCGAGCTGGATTCGCGCCGGCATTTGGATACGAAACGCCTAGACTTAGCTTACGGAGCTGCTTTCACCATCGCCTGGGTGGTGAAGAACTCCTTGTCCACCGCGCCCATGTTGATGTACCAGCATTCGCGCTCCGGGGTCTCGATTCCCGGCAGGTAGCACATCGTGGCCTG
>DASXNP010000447.1:0-6805 GCA_036494985.1 Binataceae bacterium (SeqCode) | reverse complement strand
CGTGAACGATGGTTGCGGCAGGCGAAGCCGGGATGCGCGCTTCGAGCCACTTAAGGACCTTGTCCATAACGGGCAGCGGTCTGGTGATTTGAGTGGCCCGGGCGAGCTGATCAGCCCAGCGCTTGAGTTGGCGCGGGAGGTAGCCGTCGGGACGGCCAAAGCCCTCCAGACCCACCGCGCGCCAGTCTACGCTCTGCAGGGCTACCAAAACGTCGATCATCGCTTCGCTGACCGCGCGCCGCCGATCGGGGTTCGTCGCGAAGTTGTTGGAGTCGGCGCGGATCACCGCGCCCTGCATGTATTCCATCAGATAGAAGGGCGCGCCGATGTAGTCGGGATTTTCGCAGGCGGCGTAAACGCGGGGTATCGGAACCGAGACGTCCTGAAGCGCCTTAAGCACCCGATACTCACGCAATACGTCGTGCGCGGTGGGCAAAAGCGGGCCGCGCGGAGGACGTCGCAAGACCCATGATTTGCCTTCGAAGAGCGCAAGGTGGACCTCGTTGGAATGACCGAAGGAGATGTTTTCGGTGCGCAGATCGGCGCCCTCTGCGAGCTTGGAGTGGCGCAGGAAGCGGCGCAATCCGTCGACATTGACTGTTGCGGACGGCCCAGTTTTTTCCTGAGTCGACTCACTCATCGAAACGGTTCCTTGATTGCCCGTTGAACAATGTCAAACCTTGCCGATCAGATTCTTCGCAACTTCGTCAACGTATCGAAGCAGCGCCGATTTGTCGGCGGTACCCGCGGGCGGATAAACGATCAGGCGGTGGACACCGAGATCAGCGAAGGCCTTGGCCTGATCGGCAGCGGGCGGAGAAGACGACACCAGCTTGCCGCCGGTGACCGGCGTAACACTTATTTCCAAGGCGTCGAAGCGTTTGCCGGAATCCGAACAGGCTTTGCGCAGTCCCTCAAGGCACTTGGCAGTCGCCTTGCTGTCCAGCGCGAACCCATACCAACCCTGCGCCAGACGCGCGGTGCGGCTAAATGCTTCAGGAGTGTGACCGCCGAAGACGATTTGAGGGAACGGCTTTTGGACGGGTCGGGGATGGGCGTCGATGCCGCCGAAGGAGAAAAACTGCCCACGGTACTCCGGCTTGGGCATGGTCCAGAGCGCTAGCATTGCCTTGAGCGATTCTTCGGTGCGCGCACCCTTGCGGTCGAACGGCACTCCGATCGCATCGAACTCGGGCTTAAGGTAACCGATGCCGATACCGAAGCTCAGCCGGCCCTTGGAGAGCACGTCGAGCGAAGCGAGTTCCTTGCCCAGGACGAGGGGATTGCGCTGCGGAAGGATGATGATGCCGGTGCCGAGGCGAACCTTGCGGGTCACGGCGGCAAGATATGTAAGCGCTATAACCGGGTCGACGATTGGCGTTTGGGGAGGCGCTGGAGAAGGCGGGGCTTGAGGATCCGGTAGCACCACATGCTCGCCGGCCCACAAAGAATCGAACCCCGCATCCTCGGCAGCGCGTGCTACCGCTGCGGCGGTTTCCGGATCGGCGCAGGAACCCATATTGATTGAAAACAATCCGAATTTCATGCCTTAGTACTTCTCCGTTTAAGATCGGCGACGATTCCTGAGCATCGCCGAAAGGCTCTTCAAGCGCAATCGAAGCCAATGACAAGACGTTATCTGAGCGCGTTAGTCACGATGCTGATAGTGGTGACGGCGGCTAAAATTTGGACGAGCGGAGCCGTACAAAGTGACGTGGGAAGTCCGGCGCAGTCAGATTTGGTCAAGCAGGCGAACGCGCCGATCTCGTCCATTGTTCAGATCCGGTTGCAAAATTCCTACGCGCCAGCCTTCAAAGGAGCCCTTCATGGGCAGGGCAACTCCTTTGCGATCGCGGTCACGATGCCTTTGCCCGAGTATCGACTGCTGCCGCTTCCCCAACTTTCGCTGCTGACCATTCCTGCCGCGACCACGCTTCCACTTGCCGACGGTTCATCGACGGGCTTCGGCGACTTACGGTTCCTTGACATCGCGATAATCAATGCCCGCCATCGGATCCTGCTTGGGGTCGGACCGACGTTTGTCTTTCCCACCGCGAACCAGCCGGCGACGGGTCAGGCCAAATGGCAGGCCGGTCCGGCGGCAGCACTGGCTTTCGCGCCGCAACGATGGCTGGTCGGCGTGCTGGCGCAGAACGCGATATCGTTCGCGGGTGATCCCGACCGACCCAAAGCAAAACGCGTTGGTCCTGCAACCTTTCGTTACCTATCAGTTTGATGGCGGGTGGTTCGTCAGATCTCAGCCGCAGATGATCTTCGATTGGGAAACCGGCAGGCAGTTGTTGCCGCTCACGTTTGGTGTCGGACGCGTCTTCAAGATCGGATGGCAGAATGTGAACTGCTTCGTTGAGCCGGCCTGGAACCTTTCGCACGCTGGACCTGCTCCGAGATACGAGCTGACGTTTGGACTCAGCCTACTCTATCCGAACCTCTGGGGTCGCCCGAGCGCACCTTAGCGGGGCTTGCGCAGCGCGAGAAGTCCTTTAGATCGGCGCGCCCGCCAAACCATGGGGTCACAATCGTTTTACAAACCCGCCAACCGCCACCACGGCTGTTGTGAGCGGCAAGCCTGGCGCCGCGCGACCAAGCCACGACCGCGGTCAAATCTCGTCGCTTAAGGGCCTCGGCAGACATGTCGTGGCCCAAGCTTAGCCGTTGCCGCGATCAGCGAGCGGTCGGATATCGGAGCCCGCGGGCGGGGCACGACCAGACTCGCGGGGTTCGAGTCTTCTAGAGCGACCGTATCGACCGCGATGTCCGAAGCTTAAAACTGTGGGAGTAACCCAGTTTTCCAACGCTCAAGAGCTGGGCGAGCGCGCGGATAGCTGTCTGGAAACGATCGCCTTCGACGGTTTGCTAGTCAGTCCCCTCCTACTCTTTGACGATTACATACTCGTTGTCGCGAAGCTCGATCCAGCGGCCGCGATCGGTGGTCTGGCCAGCGACGTCGATCTGCGTTCGCAAGACAAGCAGTTCCTCTTCGGTGGGGACATCCAGCGTGCCGAGGGTTCGCGCGATCTTGGGCGAAAAACTCATCTCCGAGAGTACCATCTCAACCGTCACGAAGGGCGAGATGGCTTGGAGTTGGAGCTGGCAATCGATGTCATAGCCGAACATTGCCCACGGCGTGTACACCCGCCAGGGACCGGTGTTCGGCGCCAAACCATTTTTCTCGCGAGCGCCGGGTCCGTCGAGGAACCCTGGCGACGAGATGAAATCCACGCGATCGACGAATTTGCGCTTCTGCTGATCGGTCATCAGGATGGTGCGCCAGGCCAGCGCAGCGATCGTGTCGGCGCCGCCTGGTCCGCCGAAGCGCCGCCCTTCCCCACCCTGGTACTTTCCAATCACGCTTGAGTTTAGGTTGCCGTAGCGATCGACCTGCAGCGTGTTGAGAATCCCATAGTCGACATATCCGAGATGCGCGATATCGGCTGCGTAATTCATGGTCGCCCATTGGAGCGCGCGGTAGTTGGCGCGCGAAGAGATCATCGTCATTAGCGGATCGAAAGGCACCACTGCTTCGGGGCCGACGACTCCATCCTCGGTCAGATATTGAAGATTAGGCGCGTACGCACGCTTGGCCAGTAGCACCGTGCTCAAGGGTTCGCCGCCGCCGCCAACCCAGTAGATATATTTCTCATCAACCAAACGGGCGACCTGGCAGATGACGTGTTCACGCTCGTTAAAATTGGTGGCAGGGGTGCTCATGCGTTGTAGCCCTCGCGGATCGTTTCGCGGCGACCGATCTCGATCAGTTTTTTGGCGCCGACGACTTTCTCGAGATACTCGTCGTGCGAGGCGACCGAGTCGACGTGCTTGCGCAGATAATCGCGGAAGTCGCCGCGAAACATCGCCCCCATCGCCTCGACCACCCCGGCCGGGTCCGAGGCGTAGTAGCCTTGCACGATCCCCGGATAGGCGCCGTATGGCGCGTGGACGACTGCATCGACGGCGAAGTGTGGAATCGAGGTGCGCGCCGGGTCGCGCCGGATCTCATCGGTTTCGACGATCTCTTCCGCGGAGACAATCACCCGCTTGGAGGCGAGCGCGCATTCCTGATGGCTGATGCCAGTGCCGAAAACGCGCGCGTTGCCAAACTCGTCTGCCTGGTGGACATGGATGATCGAAACGTCGGGGTTGAGGGCGGGGCAGAGAATGAGCGGCTTGCTGGTGAAGGGATCCTCGACGACCTTGCATCCCGAGAGCTGGAAACCGTCGGTGCCCCCGAACGAGCGCGCGGGCAGAAACGGCAGACCCATCGCCCCGGCTTTGAGCCGCAGCGTCAAGATCGCGTTGGAGTATTCGTAGATCGTAAGCCGTTTTTCGCGGACCGCGCGGGCGATCCAGGGGCCGAACCCGATGAAGCCGATATCGATTCGATCAGCGCAACCGGATTCGACCAGGAGCGCGCAAGCGACGTAGGTGAACTTGCCGCAAATCCACAGGTGGCGCTTTTTCTGGCGGATCAGCTCGCGGATCAGAGAGGCGGGACCGCGCTGGAAATAGTTGCAATCGTAGGCGAGGTAGTCACCATCTTTGACGAACTTCGAAATCGCCTCGTGTTCGTCCATCAGCTTGGACACCATCTGATGGGGTTTGTTCGCGCGGATCCAGTCGCGGTAGCCGTCGGGGTCGACCTTTAAATAGGCGGATTTTCCCTCGTTAAGAATGCGCATGACGCCTTTATATGATTGATGTCCCGAAATTCCAATACGAATTGTTTCCGAGCAGCCAAAGACCGCACTCGGGCGCGAGCCAAGGCGTCATCGGGGTCAGTTGGAAGGAGAAGGGGATGCCGACCTTTGCGGGGTCATGACGCCGGCACTTCGCGGGTGAGGCGATGATGCTCTTCGGGCCCTGCTCGTCGCGATAGGTTTTGCGGAGCGAGCATTTGAAACATGATCAGCGCCGCTGGTACCAGATAAAAAATTGAACCCGGTACCCACATGATGGCACCGGCGACGATTTGATCGCCCATCGGCGTGAAGCCGGCGACGCGCGGCACGGTTTCGTAGTAGGGATAAAACAGGCGGCCGGAAAACATCAACAGCGCGGACAGGATTGTGTTCTGGCCGTCGGCGAACAGCAGGTAGGGCAGCATCGCCCAGCGCGACCATTGCGAAACGCTCGGCCATGGCTGGACGACGGGGTACCAGAACATCAGCGCGGTCGTGAAGAAGCAGGCGTGCTCGACGACGTGCCATCCGCTGGAGCGTAGCGCGAGCTGGAAGGTGGCGGGCAGGTGCCATGCCCACGTCGCTACGGCGAATGCGATCCAGCACACCCACGGCCGCGTCAGCCATGCGAAGACGCGTTTTACGGTAGTCGAACGAACCATCGGCCCCACCAACGCCTTGGCGATGCGCGCAGGAAGGCCGCGCACAATCGCGATTGCAGGGGCGCCCGAGAGCAGGAGGACAGGCGCGACCATCATCAGGATCAGATGCTGGGTCATGTGGACCTGCAAGAGCAGGTCGTCGAGCTCCTCGAGCGGCGAGGCGATCGCTACCAAGAGCGCAGCGATCCCGCCCATGAACGAAGCGAGTCGCCAGATGGGGAATCGCTCGGGCATCTGGCGATGCAGGCGATAGAAGCCGCGCGCGTAGAACGCGGCGAGAAGGAGCAGCGTCGCGATCGTGGCGACGGGCGGGTTCCACGAATCGATGGCGGTTTGTATTTCGGCGCTCACTTAGTTGCTCGAGGCGGGTACCGCCGGTCGGGCCGAGTCGCGCGCGGGCGGTTCGCCGCGTGGATGCATGGTGGCGAGGAAAGCGACGATTGCGTTGACCTCGGCGGGGGAAAGATTCTTGCCGTAGGCCGGCATATTGCCGCCACCTTGAATTATCTGGCGTACGATCTGGTCGCGAGTCAGGCGCGTGGCGGTGGCGTCGAGCGCGGGACCACGCATCCCGCCTTGGCCGCCGAGCGAATGGCAGTTGCGACATTGCTTGCTCTGCACGAGCAGCGCGCCCTGGAGCTCAAGCGGAGTGCGGCCCTTGACGTAATCGACGGGCGTGGGCGCGGCACTCCAGGCGTCCATCTGTGGCGACCATGGCGAGAACGTCCCAAGCCAGGTGAGACTGCCGATGGTTGTGACGATGAGAATAACGATCACAACCGCGAAGGGGCGGCGACGCCAGCTCTTCTCGCCGCTGCCCGAAATGAACGGCAGCGCGAACAGAAGTCCGATCGCCAGGGGCGGACCGGTGAGCATCAGGACTGTCTCGGTCCACGGTGGCAGCAACGCGAACAGCGAGAACAGCCACAGGAAGAAAAAATCGGGGCGCGGGACGGTCTCGATGATTGTGGGATCGGGCTGACCGTTGGGACCGATCGGGCCGGCGATCGCGGCGAGCACGAGCAGGCTTAAGATAATTAGCCCGGCGAAGACCAGATCCTTCTGCGCTGCGTACGGTATGAACGGCTCGCCGTCGGCGTGTACCAACTCCCGGTACTGCTGCAGGTAGGTGGTGCGCCTGACTATTCGACCCGGCATCGGCCATTCGTTGACGCCGAGTCTCAGCACCAAAAACAGATGCAGGCCGACGAAGCCGATCAGCACCGCTGGGATGACGAACACGTGCAGCGCGAAGAACCGCGACAGCGTTTCGCCCGCAATGATCGGTCCGCCGAGAATGAGGTCGACGATCTTGAAACCGATGATCGGCGTGCGCCCCGCGATCGACGCACCGATTCCAAGTCCCCAGTATGCGTTCTGATCGAAGCGAAGAACCTGCCCCGTGAACGCCATGCCCAGCGTGCACAAAAGCAGAACACATCCCGC
>DASXNP010000446.1:0-5468 GCA_036494985.1 Binataceae bacterium (SeqCode) | reverse complement strand
TCTCGAGCGACGAGGTGAGAGTCGAAGTTGTCGGCGTCCAAACCGATTCCGAAACTGGGGTCCCGTTCGTCTTGCTCGAAGATCGGATCGGCGGCAGACGCCTGCCAATTTGGATCGGCGAATCCGAAGCCCGCTCAATCTTGTTCGAACTCCACGGGCTTAAGCCCGAGCGCCCGCTCACCTACAATCTGATGCGCAATATCATCGTCTTGACCGGCAACCACGTTGACCGCGCCGTAATCTCGGAGATGCGCGAGGAGACTTACTTCGCCCTCGTCTATATGAACGGCGGCCGTCAGCGCATCGACAGCCGGCCCAGCGACGCGATTGCTCTTGCGCTTGCCAGCGATGCTCCCGTCTATGTCGTCGATCGTTTGTTCGAGGCGGCACCCGCGCACGACCTCGCTGCGGTCGGCGCAGGTCCCGAGGTCGCACATGGTCTCGGCCTCACGGTGCAGGATCTCTCGGCTCCGATCGCGAAATTCTTCGGTGTTTCGCCCGGCGAGGGGGTCCTGGTTGCCGACGCAAAAGATCCTAGCGCGCGAGCTGGCATTCAACATGGGGACGTTCTAATCAGCGTTGGCGGACAATCGGTGAAAACCATAGGCGATTTCGAGCGCGTGATGGGGACTTCGTCTGACGGTCCGGCTACGGTTACAATTCTGCGCGACGGCCAACGGAAGGCGATCGGCATCTCAAGCGGCGCGAATCAGTCGCGCTAGGTCCTAGTCAGGCGCGCGTCAAAATGCAGCGCACAAATCTCGGATCGATCTCGATGTCCGGGTCGAGTTCTGCGAATTCCTCTTCCAACAGATTCAAGCAGGCGTTCACATACGCCGCGCTGCGCGCGCGAACGTCGTCGTCGAGCTCGCGGCGCAGCGTCTGTTCGACGTGAGCATGGAACGCATCGGTCAGTCCTGCCGGACGTTGGCCGCGTGTCATTAGTGCTGCGCGCATCTCGTTGAGCCGTCGGGCCGCCAACGGTTCCGGCGCTAGGCGGCCGTCCAGCACCGAGTTGACCAGCGTCGTGATTAGAATCTGGCTGAGCTTCAAGTCGCGGCCTGCGACTGCCGACCGGAAGCCGGGAGAGGCGAGATCGATTCGCCCAATGGCGGCGAATAGCGCCGGAATCGCCTCGATCTGATCGAGCATGGCGTAACCGAGGTGGACGTCGCGCATCGTTGCGAAGTCTCGCATTATGACCGCGCTTCGATCGTCGAGACCGGCGAAGAAGCGCGGCATCCGTTGCAGGAATCCCGCCAGCGCTTCTCCGTAGGGCGTGTCCAGGTAGGAGATCGCGCTAGTCCGCTCCGCGGAGAAGCCCAGCTTTCGGACGGTCTCTTGCGCGCGCTTGCGCAGATCGATGGTCAGGCTGACTCCCAATCGGAACAAAAGCTTCAAATGAGTGTCACGCAGGTGCTCGATCGCCGAGCGCAGATCACCGGCGGCGAGGTTCTCCAATCCAAGATTCAGGAAGTGATGCGTCAGCTCGACGGCCTCGTGCACCGCGGCCGGATCTCCAAAGTCGATCGAACGCGCGACCAACACTTGGTTTGTCACAAGCGCCATTTCGCTACGAAGCTGCCGCTTGCCGTTGGCCGCGAAACCAGCGGTCAGCGCCGCGTTGAACAGCGATGTATCGGGTCCCGAATCAACCAGCGACAACTCGGGCGCGCCCAGCTCCTCATCGGTCAGCAAATCTTCGCGGCTCGGGGTTTCGTAATTCCGCCTGATTTCGAGAAATTGACGCGGGTTCAAATACGCGAATACATCCTGGGCCGCATAGTAGTCCGGAAAGCCACGATCGCTCAGGCGCGCGCTGCGAAACGCATAGGCTTCCTCCTCGAGCTCCGCTTCGACGCCCCAGTATATCTCTTCGAGCAGGCTCGCGTAGTAATCATAATCGCGCTCGAACACTTCCTCGATAAACTCCTGCACCAGAGACAGCACGTTATCGCGGCGAATAAACTCGATGACGTATTGTTCGTCGAGCTGCAGCACGTTGCCCGACAGTACGTCGAGGGCAGCTTGCGCTTCATCCAACCGGTACACGCGCACATACTGGCGCAGGAAGAGCGTAACCAATTCAAGATCGAGCTCCATCAGCGAGTCTGCGATTCGGCGTCGGCCGCCCTCGGCCATCGCCTCGAGCCATTCGCGCATACGATCGAGATTCGGTCGATCCTTGCTCCAACAGTCGAGATCGAAGAGTCCCTTAACCTGCTCGGGCAGTGCCATTTCGAGCAGGTCACCCGCATCGGCCTGGCCGATTTCCTTAAGCGTGTAGAATAGAGTCTCCGGCGAGAACGATTGGACCAAACGCTCTGCTTCCGGCGCCGACAGGATCAAGTCGCGTTTGGTCCGCGCCGGGAGGCCATACAAAAAGTCGAGTTTGGCCTGAAATGGCAGATTTAGGAACTCAGCTTCACCCCGGGTCGCCATTGCTAGCGCTCTGGACCAACCAACAGTCTGGCGACTGCGTAGTGAATCTCGTGGTCTTTCTGTGACGTCCTCAGATCGGTCTCCTCCTACCTCATTATATCGAAACGCCGGCCCGGCAGGATCGGCGGGGAGGTAAAATTTCTTGTAGCGAAGTTTTTGCCCGCAAAGCGCCGCTTGCTATACTTTTGAAGCTGCCGGGAAACCTCTGGCCTCGGCTTACTCTTTGGTTGCCGCATCAATCGCGGCTCGAAGAGCATTTTTTCCAGTGGGCTTGCCGAATCCCAGCACCTTCCCTACACAGTCATAAAGGGCGACCAACGGACCGGCCGATCGCGTTCAGTGACGGTGGCCGGCTAGGCGCGGATGAATCCCACCGGGAGGTTCGCGATGAAGTTCGGTATTGATACCCCTCACTTCGGCTCCTTCGGCGACGCCTCCCTGCTCGCGGATCTCGCTTACGAGACCGAGCAGGCCGGATGGGACGGCTTCTTCATCTGGGATCACGTGTTGATGTGGGAGGCGGCTCGGGTCGTGGATCCTTGGATCGCGCTTGCGCTCGTTGCCGCGCGCACCTCGCGGATCCGCTTCGGTGCGATGGTGACGCCGGTTGCACGGCGCCATCCCTGGAAGCTGGCGCGGGAGACCGTCACGCTCGATCACATCTCAGGCGGGCGCCTGATCTTCGGTGCCGGCCTGGGCACCGACATGTGGGGCGAAATGAGCGCCTTCGGCACGCCCAGTGACGATCGCTTGCGCGCCACAATTCTTGATGAGGGTCTCGAAATTCTAACCGGTCTATGGACGGGCAAACCGTTTGGTTTCACCGGCCATCATTTCGATCTCAAGCCAGTGCAATTTCTGCCGCCACCGTTGCAATCGCCACGGATTCCGATCTGGATCGGCGGAGCCTGGCCCAAAGCGAAACGGCCGTTTCGGCGCGCCGCGCGTTTCGATGGCGTGATTCCGATTACAGGGGATCTCAACACCCCGCTTACGCCCGCCAATCTGCGCGCGATATCGGCATACATCAAGCGCCATCGCACCAGCCCGGCGCCCTTCGACATCGTTTTCGCAGGTGAAACACCCGGTCTGAGCCGCGAGCAGGATCGCGAAATCGCTGCGTCGATCGCCGAATCAGGAGCAACCTGGTTCCTCGAGTCCGCCAGCCCGTTCAAGTCTTTAGAGGCTTTCCGCACGCGCCTGCGTAAGGGACCGCCGCGACTGTGATCAACCCTTGCGGCCTACGCCGCCGAGAGATGGACTAAAGGGCGGAAATCAGCTGAGAGCGACCCCGAATTCACGCAGCGCGTTGCTCAGTTTACGACCCGACTTGGTCCCGATCGCCAGCTTGGTTAGCGCGTAGCGCTGTTCGGTGCCAAGCCGCTTCCATTGCGCATCGCCCAGCTGGAATCCGAGTTCCGCTGCTCGCTCGACCAATTGCTGCGGCGGCCGCTCGGGAGGATCGGCCAGCCGTCGCTGTTCAACCGGTAGCTCGGCCGGCGCGGCTCCAGAAGTCCGTAGGACGATCTCACTGATGACCGATCGCGCCGCCTCGATCTCTTGCTCCGAGCCTGCCGGCAGCGCTGAAATTGCCTCCCCGTCAGCGCTCGACAAGTCTCCCCATTGCGCGCGCGATATCTTCAGTCCGACCCGATCGAGCATCCGCTTGATGTCCATCGGCACGCACGCCGAGTCTTGGTTCTCCGCTTCTTCGAATTTAAAACGCCGAATCATCACACATCATGGTGCGGCAAGATTATCAGATAGTGGCGCGATGCGAGAGCGCCGCCGAGCGCGAGCATCGAGGCGCACAGCAGCGCGATGGGTTCTGCTGTGACAGCCGCGATGACTCCCGGCGCGATCAAGCCCCCGAGTCCGATTGTCCCATATACAAACAAATAGCGCCGCCTTCCTAGTCTGCGCGCGATCTCAGGTGCGGCAGCGTAAAGGAACAGTGCGAGTGCTGCGATTTCGACCGCGCTGAGCGTCACTAGCACCGTTCTCAACGGGGTGATCGGTTGGTTTGCGCCCACCAGCATCGCCGCCATTAGCATGGTGGCGGCTCCGATTATTCCAGCCGACACCGACAACTCAGTGCCAAGCCACCTTGCGTCCCGCCACACTGGCTGCGCGCTAGTGCTGAACAACACGCCCTTGTACAAACCTACGAACAGCGCGGGTACGATTCCGACCGCTGCCACGACCAGTTGGGTCTTGGCGAGCGCGCCAATCCGAGCAGTCGCCATTGCGGCACACGCGAACGCGAACATTGCATAGATGCTGATACCCCACACCCCGACCGACATCGGCGACCGGAGTTTCAACCTTCGCAGCATATGAAAAAAGCGCGCTGGATCGCCGAGGTCCGCCACAAGGCAGATCAAGTCGAGGATAATCGCGCCCAGCGCAAGCACAAATCCGACTTGCGTGACCCGCTCCAAACTGGCGCCCAGACTGAGTTGTCCCACCGCTACTACGACAAAAGTGCCCGACGACAATTCCGACAAGAAGAGGTCCGCCGTTACCCATCCATGCCACGGCGGGGGCTTGGTCAGTTCTCGTGCATCGTTTGGCACCGGCGTCGGCATTTGCGCGGCGCTTAGGCTGCGCCGATCGCAAAGGCCGCCGCAATCGTGATCAGCACGACCACCGCCCCAAGTCCCGCGCGAATAAAATCACCGCTCAGATATGCTTGGGGAGTCTGCGGATGGTCCGGTAGGCCGTAAATCGAGGGTTTGTCCAACAGCAGGAAGAATGCACCCAGCGCCGAATAATCCGCGCTGGCTCGGTCTCCATACAGATAGGCGCTGGTTTCGCCGCGCTGGTGCAATTGTTCGACGCGGTTGCGCGCCCGTTCGCGCAATTCCTCGATCGGTCCGAACTGGATCGATCCCGTGGGGCATGATTTCGCGCAGGCCGGCGTTAACCCGTCGGCCTGGCGGTCGTAGCACAGTGTGCACTTGTGGGCATGGCCATCGATCTCGTTGCGCGTGATCACGCCGAACGGGCAGGCCGCGACGCAGTAC
>DASXNP010000445.1:0-1613 GCA_036494985.1 Binataceae bacterium (SeqCode) | reverse complement strand
GGGGAAAATGATATTCGGCGATTTGCCGCCGAGCTCGAGCGATACGCGCTTCAGATTTCCCGCCGACGCCTTCAGGATGAGCTTGCCGACTTCACCTGAACCGGTGAAGGCGACTTTGTCGATATCGGGATGCTCTGCAATCGCGCTGCCGGCGCCGGGTCCGAAGCCTGTGATGATCTGCACGACGCCAGGGGGCAGACCCGATTCCAGAATCAGCTCGCCGAGGCGAAGCGCGGTCAGCGGAGTCTGCTCGGCGGGCTTCAGGATACAGACGTTGCCGCATGCGAGCGCGGGCGCAATCTTCCACGCCGCCATCAGCAGCGGAAAATTCCACGGGATGATCTGTCCGCACACGCCGACCGGCTCGCGCAGCGTGTAGTTGAACATCGTGGGCTCGGACGGGTTGGTCTCGCC
Source organism: Binataceae bacterium (SeqCode) (assembly GCA_036494985.1). Lineage (GTDB taxonomy): Bacteria > Desulfobacterota > Binatia > Binatales > Binataceae > DASXNP01. Next base: position 1,199 of record DASXNP010000445.1, on the reverse strand, counting down.
ATAAATCTTGGTCGCGAAGCCGGCGTAGTAGCGGAAGGTCTCGGCGGCACCGGGGATATCGATATTTTTTGACTCGAAGATGGGCTTGCCGTTGTCGAGCGACTCGAGCTCAGCGAGTTCCTCGGCGTGCTGCTCGATAAGATCGGCAATCTTCAGCAGGAAGCGGGTCCGCGCATGCGGGCTGAGATTCGCCCACTTGCCATCCTCGTATGCCTTGCGCGCGTGTTTGACCGCCTCGTCAACGTCGGCCTTATCGCCCTCGGCAACCAGGGCGAGGACCTGCTCGTTGGCGGGATTCAGAGTCTCGAAAGTTTTGCCGGATTTCGACGGCACCCATTTTCCGTTGATCAAAAGTTTTTTGGGCGAGCTCTTGAGGAACTCAAGCGCTGCGCTCGACTTTGCGCCGCGAGTGGCTGATTCCAAATTCGGTGTTGCTGCTGCCATCTGCGTATTCTCCTGTCTTTGATGTGTCGCCGCCTCTCTGTGCGGGGGCGAAACGGCGATTGGTCTAAGCCCTGCTTAACACCCGCACTCTAGTAAATCGAGACGTAATCGGCAAAGCGAAGATACGGCCCGGCCCCTTGCTAGTGCAGCGCCTCGCGCGCCGTTTTGCCCTCCTTGTCGGCGACAGATATTGTTGGCCGCAGTCTGATTCCGTGGCATTCAAGCAAACACCTCTCATCGCGCAGTACCTGAGCGTCAAGCAGCGCGTTCCCGACGCGATTTTATTTTTCCGCCTCGGCGACTTTTACGAAATGTTTTTCGAGGACGCCGAGGTCGGCGCGCGGGTGCTCGATATCCAGCTCACCTCGCGCAACAAAGACGGCGTCCCGCTATGCGGCGTCCCGTACCATTCCGCGGAACCGTACATCGCCAAGCTCCTGAAGGCGGGTCACAAGGTCGCCATTTGCGAGCAGGGAACGCCCGATCCAAGGACGCCCAAGCTGATGCCGCGGCAAATCGTCCGCGTGATCACGCCCGGCACGGTCGGCGAGGAAATGGTTCTCACCGCGGCGGAGAAAAATTATCTGCTGACGATCGTCCACGCCGGAGACGGGTTTGCGATCGCGGCGCTCGACGTATCAACCGGCGAATTTCTCGCGACTCAGATTCTCGACGTATCGAATCTGGTCGAGGAAGTCGCGCGAATCGCGCCGCGCGAAATCGTAATCGCTGGCCCCGACGGTGCTCTCGCGACA
>DASXNP010000444.1:0-15110 GCA_036494985.1 Binataceae bacterium (SeqCode) | reverse complement strand
ATGTATGATGTCGAGGCCAAAACGGTCGAACCCGAGCGTGCATCCCCGTTCAAGCATGTCGGTGTGGTACTTGAGATCGGACGCGCCGCAACTGTGACCAATTATGACGTGCTTTAGGTCGACCCCCTCCGAGGCAAAGATCTCAAGCTGCTCCCGACCCATCGTGCCCTCTTCCGTGTGGGTCGTGATTGGCGCGCCGGTTCGTTTGTGCGCTCGGGCGGCAGCTCGCAAGGTCAGGTCCTCATAGGCCGTCACCTGCCCCTTTCCGGTCGCACACTTGATGATCCCGGCTTTGATTCCGCTTTCGCCCACGCCGCGGGTGATCTCCGCAATGTAGACATCAGCGATGTCATCAACCGTCCGCTGTTTGAAATAGGAAGTGTTGCCGAGATCTTCTTTGTAAAGACCAGTGGCACAGACGATGTTAACCCCGGTGGCCTGTGAAACCTCGGCCATAAATTGGACATCGCGCCCAATGTCCATCGGGCAAGGATCCACGAAGCTCTTAAGCCCCGCATCGCGGGCTTCCTTGATCCGTTCGATGCTGTTCTTTAGGGCCGTTTTACGATCGAACTTCGGCGCGGTGGAATCGAGCTCCCACCCGGCCCAACCGATCAGCAGATGCTCGTGCATGAGCGTGGTTCCCAACTGCTCGGGCGAACAGGTCCCCAATACCGTGTTGATAGCTTTCACTTGCCAGATAGCTCCTTGACCGAGGTGGTCGACGGCCGCAACTATTTGCGTCGATACTGTCCCTATAGTCGTGCGGATGCACAATCGTCAAATGAAGCAATTGCGCTCTTTGAGCCAACGCTGATAAACCGCTGGTCATCATTATGTCCACTCGGCTCGACGTCGAAATGGCGCGGCGCGGTTTGGCAAAATCGCGCGAAGGGGCTCAGCGGCTGATAATGGCCGGTCGGGTGCGGCTAGATTCGCGGCCTGCTTTGAAGCCCGACCTCAAGGTCGACCAATCAACCGAGATCTCCTTGTTGCCGGGACCATCCGAATACGCCAGCCGGGGCGCCTACAAACTGATGGCTGCGCTTGATCGTTTCAAGATCTCGGTCGAAGGGCGCTACGCGCTCGACGTTGGGGCGTCTAACGGAGGATTCACCGACGTACTACTCAGAGCCGGCGCGGCCAAAGTGATCGCACTGGACGTCGGCTACGGACAACTCGCCGCGCGCCTTCGATCCGACAATCGGGTGATCGTAATGGATCGGACCAATATCAGAAATACCGCACCCGAGGATCTCGCCTTTCGACCGAATCTGGTGACAATTGACGTCAGCTTTATTTCTTTGCGACTTGTGCTGCCCAAGGTCGTCGAATTGAGCGCATCGGCGGCGGAGTTAATCGCGCTTCTCAAACCGCAGTTCGAAGTCGGCCGGGGCCGGGTAGGCAAGGGCGGAGTGGTGCGGGACGAGAACCTTCGTCAAGCCGCGTTGGTGGATATCAGCGGTTTGGCGCTGAGCCTTGGACTTCGATCAGTCGGTTCGATGGACTCGCCAATTCGGGGGGCCGCGGGAAACCTGGAGTTTCTGTGTGTCTTTTCCCTGCAAGCCGAGAATACAGCTTGAGCAAAGCGCGCTACGTAATCGGCCTCGATATGGGCGGCACCAATCTGCGCTGCGGAGCCGTGTCGACCAAAGGCGAAATACTCATCTTGTGTCGCGCCTCCGCCCACGCCATGAGCGCGGCGGACAGCATAGCCGAGAACATCGCCTACCAGGTGCGCAAGGTGGAATCCATGGCGCACGGCAGGGGCTGGGGTAGGGCGGCGGGAGTGGGGGTTGCGGTTCCGGGCCCGATCAATCTCAAGACCGGCGTGGTGCTCGCGAGTCCTCACGTTGTCAACTGGCGCGACTATCCGCTGCGCCAGCGCCTTCAGGCCCTGCTTAAAAGGCCCATCAGGCTCGAAAACGACGCGAACGCCTGGGCCCTGGGTGAGTTCTGGCTAGGTGCGGCGCGCGGTTTCAAAGACGTGATTCTGTTGACTCTCGGGACCGGAGTCGGAGGTGGAGTTATTGTTGGCGGAAAGGTCATTTATGGAAGAGCCGGAATGGCCGGGGAGCTGGGTCATATTACGGTTGAGGCGAACGGTCCGCCTTGCGACTGCGGCGCGCGGGGCTGCCTGGAAGCCTACGCTTCGGCTTCCGGACTTCGCCAGATGGTCCGAAGCGAGCTCGGAGTCGCGGGTGCGGCATCGGAGCGAGACTTTCTTGATCAAAGGGGTGACTTTTCCGTCCGTAAACTGGCGGCCGCAGCCAAAACCGGGAACCAACGCGCCCTCAGAGCCTTGGAATCGGCCGGAAGGCACCTCGGGATCGCCATCGCTTCGCTTATCAACATCTTCGACCCAGAGCTGGTGGTCATCGGAGGGGGGATTGCAGGCGCGCTTTCCCAGATAAGAGCCACGGTTGAAAAAGAGGTCCGATTGAGATCGATCACCGCGCGTGCGGGTCTTGCCCCGATAATTCGAGCGGCGCTTGGAGATCGGGCCGGGGTGATCGGTGCCGCGCGCGCGGCGATGTGAGGCGACCGAAATGCTGTCAGCCGTCGAAAATCACCGATTTGCTTCATTGTGGCATTCAGCTACGCTTGATGAAGGTACCAGCGAGGTGCCGCTAAGCGTGGCGAAGCGCTACAAATTGGTCTTGCTTTGTGCCGTCATATGGCTGACAGGGCAGGTGTACATCGCGCAGGCGGTGCCGCCGGATTACAACGACGAGCAAGCGCCTGCTACCAGCCCCGAGACCGGGGTCAACACAGCCCCATCGGACCGCGGCTTGCTTCGGCGCGGGTTGCCGGCCACGACGGATCACGACCCGAACCGCGAAGCGCCCTCTGCGCCGGCTGTAGGCCGCGACCAGGAAAGCGGCGCCGACCAGGACCAGGGCGCACCGAAACCGTCGGTAACCAAACTCGACAACGGCGATATTGACTACGTCGTCCGGTCTGGCGATACGCTGGGCGCGGTCGCCGAGATGTTTCATCTCGATTCAGCGGACATAGCGCGCGCCAATCACATGCGACCCGACGACGGACTGATGAGCGGTGAACGCCTGCGGCTGCCCAATCCATTCGCTGCGCAAGACAAGGCTCTCAAGGAGCAGGTGCAGCAGCTTAGCGATGAAGTCCAGCAGTCGCACGAGAAGATTGAAGGCGCCCAAAGCGAAAATCGCAGGCTGCAATCGTCTTCGTCAGATCTGACTGCCGAGCTGGAAGAGAGCCGGCACGACGCGGAGATGCTGCCTTGGTGGCGCAGCCTCGCGGGTGCCGCCGCCGTCGTCTCGGTGTTGCTAATCGGCCTGGCCTTACTGATGTTCTTCGACTGGCTGTTGCTGCGCCGACGCTTCCGTGCGGTCACTCAGATGAACGAGTCGTTTCGGCGACTCGATCAGAAATACAAGGAGACTGTGGCGAAGGCCGAGCTGCGCTTCCAGCAGCTCTATGGACGCAGGCGCGCCGCCCCGGGTCAGGACGATGATTTGGGCAAGATACCGGAGGAGTACGAGATCGACCGACTAAATCACCAGCTCAGTGAGATTCTCGAAAATAACTCTGACAAGCTCGGCTCTGCCGCGGGCATTCAGGGCCGCAAGAGAGAGTCACCTTCGGGGCCAGGCGGTACTACCGAGGCTCGCTCGAGCCGCCGCTAGCCTTAATTCGGCCCCGGTGATCACCGAGTCGGTGTCACCAGCATTGATAGCCGCCATCGACCGATATGACTGAACCGGTCATGTAGCTCGCAGACGGGCTCGCCAGGAAGACGACCGCCCCGCGGATTTCTTCGGGCTTGCCCAAGCGCGCCATCGGAGTCAAATCTTCCATTCGCTTACGCCACTCAGGCTTTGCTATACCGCCTTCGGTTGCCTCGGTGGGAATCCAACCCGGTGCAATCGCGTTTACCAGAATGTTGTAGGGCGCCCATTCGATCGCGAGCTGCCGCGTCAAATTGGCGAGAGCCGCCTTGCTGGCGGTATACGCCGACAAGCGATAAACCGCACTTCCGAGATAGGCCAGAATCGAAGTGATATTGATTATCCGCCCTGGTTGCTTCTGTTTGATCAGCCGGCGGGCGAATCTCTGCGCGAGCATCATCGGCGCCGTGACGTTGAGCGCGAAGGTGTCGTCCCACAGCTCTTGGGAGAATCGCTCGGCCCGCCCGGTCGGCGAGATGCCAGCGTTGTTAACCAGAATGTCGATGGTGCCGAGTAGCTCGCAGGCGCGATCGAAAAGCGGATCGAGGGTATCCGTCACGGTGATGTCTCCTGGAATCGCAAGGCAGCGGACGGCGTAAGTCGACGAAAGCTTGGCCGCGAGACGCTCGATTCGATCGGCTCTGCGCGCGACCAATACGAGATTCGCACCCCCGATCGCAAGCGCATGGGCGCACTCCCACCCGAGCCCGGATGACGCACCCGTCACCAGTCCGGCGTGGCCGCGAAGCGAGAAGAGTTGTTCCAGCGAATCCATCAAGCACCAGATTCCCAGACCTAGTTCGATTGGATGGGATGCTAGCTGTCTGCGTCCTCCGAAACAAAGACCTGGGCCGGTCCGTGCTAGGGCCCGGCCATTCAAAGCCACCCGTTTTGACCCGCAAGCGTTTCTCTGGGCGCGAGCCGGTGGGCTAATCACCGAGAGCGTCGGCGGCGGCTTCGGAGGCCGCGGCGACGGCGCGATCGACATCTGATCGGTTCACCCCGTGATGGGTCACGGCGCGAAACTGTGATGGTCCGCGAGCTCCTATCAGTACGCCCCGCTCCTTCAGTTCATTGACAAAACGCATGGCACTGCGCGCGTCGCCATCGAGGTCGAAGAAGACCATGTTGGTGCGCCGCGCGACCATCTGGACGTTGATTCCGGCAATCAGGGTCAAGCCTTGAGCCAGGGCACGGGCGTGCTGATGGTCTTCGGCAAGCCGATCGATCATCGCTTCGAGTGCGACGATTCCGGCCGCGGCAACCACTCCCGCTTGGCGCATTCCGCCGCCGAGCATCTTCCGCATTCGATGGGCCCGGTCGATGAACTCGCGACTTCCGCACAAAAGCGACCCGATCGGGCAAGCCAGCCCTTTCGAAAGACAGAAGGAAACCGAATCCGCCCCGCTGGCGAGACTCTGAACACCGGTTTCCAGCGCGATCGCTGCGTTGAAGATCCTCGCGCCGTCAAGATGGACCGCCAAACCGCGCGAGCGGGCAAGCTCCGTGACCTGGGTCATGTGCGAGACGCCTACTGGAACCCCGCCGCACATGTTGTGCGTATTCTCGAGCGCGACCATCGCGGGCGGAGCGAAATGATGGTCTGTCGAGGTGTTCACTTCGTCCGCGAGTTCTTCTGGGTCGAGTTCACCGTCATCGGTGTTGCGCACTGGCGCGAGGACTATACCGCCCAGCGCCGAAGCGCCTCCCGCTTCATAGAGCCGCGTATGTGCCTTCGACCCTACAATCGCTTTCGAGCCACGCGGGCAATGCACCAGCATCGCGATCAAGTTAGCCATGGTGCCGCTCGGCACGAGCAGCGCCGCCGTTTTTCCGGTCAGGTCGGCGGCAATCTCCTGCAAACGGTTGACGGTCGGATCTTCGCCGTATACATCGTCGCCCAGCTCGGCGCGGGCCATGGCTTCGCGCATCGCCGCAGTGGGCAGCGAGACGGTATCGCTGCGAAGATCGATCAAGGGCCAGACAACGGTGCTAGCGGGGTTACGTTCTTACTGGCCACGTCGAGCCTTTGCACCGCGTTCGAAGTGGTATCTGAAAAATAGATCGTGCTGCCGTCCTTGCTGACGGTGATTCCGGATCCGATGTGTCCGTTGACCTGGGTGATCGTGCTAACCGTGCCATCGGTGAGTGTAATCTTGCGGATCGCCTGATTGTCAGAGTCGGCGAGAAAGAGGTTGGTACCGTCGCACGCGAGTGCTTCCGGATTGTTGAAGGTTGCCGCCGCGCCGACTCCGTCTTGCATGCTTTGTACGCCTGCCTGACCGGCAAAGGTAGTGGTCGCGGCGCTCGAAAGATCGATCTTGCGAATCAACTGATTGGCGGTATCGGCGACGTAGACGAATTTGCCGTCGGTGGCGATTCCCCGCGGGTGATTATAGGTCGATTTGGTGGCGGGACCGTCATCCTTGCCGTCGGTCCCCGGCTGGCCGCCGATGGTCGAAACCTTCTTGCTCGCCAGATCGATCTTGCGAATCGTGCTGTTACCGGTGTCCGCCACGTACAGGAAAGTTCCATCGGAGGCGATCTGGGTAGGCAAGTTGAAATGAGGTTCCAACCCCTCTCCGCTATTTTCCGACCCGGCGATGTTGGCGGTGCCGGCGATGGTCGTCACCACCGCGCCGGAGACGTCGACTTTCCGAATGTCGGAATTTTCGGTATCCGCGACGTACAGGCTGTTGCCTACCAGCGCCAGTCCGTCGGGGCTCGAAAACATCGCCCCAGCACCGGATCCGTCGTTGCTGCCGGCCTTGAACTGCTGACCGGCCAGCGCTCCGATTCCGTGACTAGCGATATCGACCCGCACGATGGTGTTATTGCGGCTGTTGGCGACGTACACCGAGGTGCCGTCGGTGGCGAGTCCGGCCGGAAAATTGAGACTGGGCCCACTCGGAGCTGGAGACTGATCTTGGGCTCGCGCAGTCGCCGCGATGCCAAGCGTCAGAAATCCGCTTACCAGAAGAAGGACCGACCCGCGGCGACTCAGCATTTGTTCTCCCACCCTCGCAGCCTGAAGTCTCTCAGCTCCATCAATCCCATCTCCGCATATCACGGAAAGATCGCTTTTACGATCTCGTCGATCGCCCGCTTGCTCTCGTTCTCATCGGTAAGCGACCAGGTGACCGCGACCGTCGCTGCGCGCCGCGGCGCGATGCCCTGGCGAATCAGTTCGCCGGCATAGATCAGCAGGCGCGTGGACACGCCTTCTTCCAGACCGGACGCCTTGAGGTGGCGCACTTTCTCGCCGAGCATCGCGAGTTCCATCGCCGTGTCCCGATCGATGCCCGCCTCATGTGCGATTATCTCAACCTCCTTGGTCGCCGGCGGGTAGTTGAATTCAATTGTGATGAAACGCTGGCGAGTGGAGTGCTTGAGATTCTTCTGAATGCTCTGATAGCCGGGGTTGTACGATATGACCAGCAGGAATCCCGGATGCGCATCCAAGGTCTCGCCGCGTTTTTCGATCGGCAGGATTCGGCGATGGTCGGAAAGCGGATGGATGAGGACGGTAGTATCCTTGCGGGCTTCGACCACTTCGTCGAGATAGCAGATCGCGCCGCGCCGAACGGCTTGAGTCAGTGGGCCGTCGACCCATACCGTCTGGTCCCCTTGAATCAGGAAGCGGCCAACCAAGTCACTGCCGGTTAGATCCTCATGGCAAGCGACCGTGATCAACTCTTCGGGGCCGTCCTGCAGCACCGCGAGGTGGTGCGCCATGTGTTCGACGAATCTTGTCTTGCCGCATCCGGTTGGCCCCTTAAGCAGAACCGGAAGCCGGGCTTTATAGGCCGCGGAGAAAATCTCAACTTCGTCGCCGATGGGGAGATAGAACGGAGCCGCGGCGGGGTTCAGATGGCGCACCTCGGGAGCTTCGCCCGCCTGCATCCGGGTATCGAACTTTTTCAGCTCAATCGACATCAATCACCTGCGTCAAATCGCTAGCGCGGATTCTAAGAGGGCATCGGTTGAAGGTTCAAGGCGCGAACCCCGGCTAGCCGCGCTGCGCATAGCTGGAGGTTCCGTCGCCGTGGTCCTTGACTATGAAACCACGCCGCTCCAGTTCGGCGCGCAGCTCATCGGAGCGCTTGAAATCGCGACGCTCGCGCGCCTGGCGTCGCGCGCTTATGAGTTCATCGATTTCGGGAGGAAAAAGCTCGTCGAGCCCTGCGCCGGCTTGGAGTCCGAGACCCAAAATCTGGTCGAACGACTTGAGCGTTTGCCAAATCTGCCGGTCGCTGCGCCGGTACGATTCAGCGACGAGTTCCAGCGCAACCGCCAACGCTTGCGGGGTGTTTAGGTCGTTGTTGACGGCCGTCCTGAATCTCTCCTGGTACTCGCTGGTCCAGGCGCTGTCCGGCTCACCGCTTCCCGCGATCTCCAAGGGCACGTTGCGTGCGAACTCTCTGAAATACTCCAGCTTCTTCGCCGCGGCTCGCACCGCGTCGCCGCTGAAGGCCAGCTGGGATCGGTATTTCGCGCCCAAGCAAAACAGCCGAAACCCGAGCGGGTGAATATCGGCGCCGATCAGATCTTCGAGCACCGGAAAGCGCCCGGCACTCTTGCTGATCTTTTCACCCTCCATCCCGACCAGGAATGCATTGTGCACGAAGTAGCGGACAAATGGTTTGCCGGTTGCGCTCTCGGACTGCGCGATCTCGTTTTCGTGATGAATCGCAATGTGATCGATGCCCCCCGAATGAATATCAATCGTGTCGTCAAACCCTTCGACGTGTGCGCGAAAATACGCAAGCGACATCGCGGAGCACTCGATATGCCAACCCGGATATCCGCGTCCCCACGGGCTGTCCCACTGCATCAGATGGTTGGGCTGATTCAGCACCCACAGCGCAAAGTCGTGCGGACTGCGTTTGTCGCTCGAATGCTCGAGGCGTTGAGCGGTGTGCTGCTCGTCAAGGCTCTGGCGTGAGAGCCGTCCGCTTCGATTGGCGCCGCGATATTTTTCGACCTCGAAATAGACGCCGCTGCTGGTAACGTAAGCGAAGCCGCGCTCTAAGATTCGAGCGATCAAGGCCTGCATTTCCGGTACGTGCTCAGTCGCGCGGCAGAACGCCTCGGGCGTTTCGAGGTTGAGCCGGGCGAGGTCGTCCTTGAACTGTCCGATGTAGAAATCCGCTACTTCTTGTGGTGTTCGGCCCTCGGCCCGGGCGGTCTTCTCGATCTTATCCTCGCCCGCGTCTTGATCGGAGGTCATGTGGCCAACGTCGGTGATGTTCATCACGTGGCGAACCCGGTAGCCGTTGAATTCCAGCGCCCGTCTAAGAGTGTCGTAAAAGAGGTAGCAGCGCATGTTGCCGAGATGCTGCGGCAGGTATACGGTCGGCCCGCATGAATAATACGTGACCACGCCTGGACGCAGCGCCTTGAACTCTTCAATCGAGCGCGAGAGCGTGTTGTAGATGTAAAACGGCTGATCCACGGCGAAGCTTAGAGATTATCCGCCGTCACGATCGCTAACAAGCAAGCGTCGGCGATGCCGCCAAAGGCGACCGCAGTCTATGGGCCGCCGCTAGGCTTTAGTCTGCCGCCTGCATCGCGCGCATAACGCGTAGCCGCGATACGCTTGTACTGCCGCTCCGCAAACCTCGCATACCCGGGGAGATACCAGAGATACGACAACAGACGCTTGGGGCCGCGCTGATGGCGAAGAATTTCATTGATCGCGCGGGCGCCGCGAAAGATCCGGCCGCGCTCGTCCACCACGTGAAGTTCGCGCGTGAGGTCCTCAAGCTTTAAGTCGGGAAACCTGGCGCGATCGAGCGGTTCGGTCAGGTCCAGAATCTCAACCGTGTTTTCCGTATCGAATTTTTTGATCGCGCGCGCGCCGGCCTGGCACATCTCGCAACCGCCGTCGATCAAAGCGGCAATTTTACCGGCCGCCGCCTTCCCGACCTGCGGGATTGCCGCTTGGGATTTCGATGGAGCGCCGGACATGAACGACTAGCGCTGGGAAATACGAGGATTTCGGGCGTAACGGGCGGTTTTAAGATTTTCCAGATTGATGCGCCACTCGTAGCCGTCGACTAAAGATTTCCAGCCCGCTTCGACGGTGTTGAACGACTTTGCAAGCGTGCGCCAAGCGAGGCGCCCGTCGGAGAATTTCTTTACCGACATGACCTCGGCGTCGGTCGATTCGCCGGTGGCGTGAGTGTAGGTCTCGGTTACCTTCACACTCTCCAGGAATGGGAAGTACTTCAGCAGCGCTTTACGCAACGCGAGGTCCAAGGCATGAACCACCCCGACTCCGCGGGCCGCTTCGGTTTCTTCGATGTCTCCGACGCGAATCACCACGGTCGCATCGATGGTCATCCTGCCCTCGTTGCAGTCGTCGATCACGCGGCGCCGGACGATCTCAAAGGGCGCAGTGTAATGACCCGAACCGCGCAGTTCCGCCAACTCGCGGGAAGCCTGCGGCGCTTCGGTCTCTTCAAAGATCGAGCTTGGTTCGTGTTCCATCGCTACTGACCCGATTATCTTTTGCGAACCGAGACCGCGCAAGTTAATTTTTGAATCGCCCGAACACCTACCTTGATTTAAGGACGCGAAAGATTGTCAGCGAATTCACCCTTCCTCGCCACCATCGCAGCGTTACCTCTATCGCAGCCCTACATCGCCAGTCCACCATCGACGCTTACGATGGCGCCGGTGATGTACGCCGCCGCATCGGACAAAAGAAATGCTGCTACCGGCGCGACGTCCTCAACCCTGCCGAAACGGCCGAGCGGAATCCGGGCGAGCGCACCCGCCTTGTTTTCGTCCGACAGTACGGCGGTCATGTCAGTCTCCACGAATCCCAACGCGAGGGCGTTTACCCGCACGCCAAACTTCCCGACTTCTTTGGCGAGCGACTTCGTCATCCCGACCAGCCCCGCCTTGGACGCGGAATAGTTCACCTGTCCAGCCATCCCGATTAGGCCGCTGACGGAGGTGATGTTCAGAATCGAGCCACCTTTGGCCTTCATCATCATGAAAATCGCAGCGCGGCTGAAATTAAACGCACCCGTCAGGTTGGTTCGAATAACCTCGGACCATTCGTCTTCAGTCATGCTCATCAACAGTTTGTCGCGGGTTAGCCCGGCGTTATTGACCAGGCCGTCGATGCGTCCGAACTTCCGCTTGGTCTCGTTGACCATCTCGCGAACCGCCTTCAAATCCGCCACATCGATCCTGGCTGCGATCGCCTGAACGCCGGCGCGTACCAATTCGGCGCTAAGCGTCTGCGCTTGCTGCTCGCTGTTTAGAAAGTTGAATGCGACATTCGCCCCACGCGCTGCCAATTCCAGCGCGATCGCACGTCCGATACCGCGACTCGCGCCGGTTACGATAATTCCCTTGCCTTCGAAGTCTCGCAAAATGGCCCCGCTTGACGACCAGTTGGTGTCAATGTGCTCGCCCGAGGTAGCTTGCCAAGATGCGCCTATATTGAGCGATGTACGAGAGGTACTGATAAGCAAAACCGCGCTCAAGCTCAGGGCTGACGGTAGGGGAGCTTTGCCCCAGATCACTAAGAATCCACGCACAAGCGACCCACTCCTCAGAGTGCGGCGTTTTGCGCAGCATGTCCCGTCTTACCATCACGGCCCGCGTGCTGGAACCGGTCAGGCGGGCGAGCAATGAGATCAGCTCGCTTTCGTTATTGGAGAATTCTTCTCGTGCAAACTGATAGATCGAATAGATGAGTAGCGAGCCCAGGCAGCGCTCAATTCGCTCTTCGCTCGCAGCCGGACCTAATGCCTGCAGCAGACCGGTCGGTCCCAAAGCGAAAGCCAGAAACTCCGCGTTCGCGCTCAAGAGGGTTTCGATAAAGCCGGCAGCCCAGGGCGCCGCTATGCCAGCAAGGCGCGAGCGAAACCTGGAGAGCACGGGCGATGCGCAACGGCGCATAAAACTCCGTCGCGAAGGCGAAAGCCAAAATCGGAGAGCGGAGAGCACGCCGAAGGCAGTATCACGCCTTCAGCCCGGTCGAAACCACCCTGTCCCTGCAAGCGCGACGGCCTTGCAAAATAAGACCTGCGCGGGCGCCCGACGGCCGATCCTAGCCAATCTTGTGCGAGGTATGATGCCGCTTGGCGAGATGTTTGGTGCGTTTGCCGTGCTTCTTGTGGGTTACGGCTCTGGCGTGTCTGGCAGCCGTCGAATGATGGGTGTGCCTTGAACTAGCCGGGGGCCCAATTGGGCTGGGAGGCACCGAGACTTCTGCGCTGCCAGCCGATGGAATTTGTGGCGTCGCAGCCCCCGCCAGCGCCGCTTGGCCGATCCCGATCGCGACGCCCAGCGCGAGCGCGATCAATTTTGCATTCCTCATCCCAACCTCCTCCAACACCCCGAGTACGGAATCCCGGTCCCGGTTCAAAGGCGCTCCTGGCGCCGTCTATTGGTTTTACAAAGCAGTCGTAGTCTACGCGCTGAACGAGGAGCCGCAACCGCACGTCCGGCTTGCGCGCGGATTTTCAAACCGGAATCCCGCGCCGTGCAAACCCTCTACGAAATCGAGCGTGGTTCCCGCGATGTACGGCAGCGAAATCTCGTCGATATACACGTTTAGGCCGCCGAAGGCGACTTCGGTGTCGCCTTCCTTGCGGTCGTCAAAGTTTAGTTCGTATTGAAACCCTGAACACCCTCCTCCGGTTACCGCCACACGCAGCCCCGTCTTCTCGCCCAACCCTTCTTTCTTGAGCATCTGTATCACGCGCTCCTGCGCGCGGGGCGTAAGGGTGATTCCCGGAATTGACCGATCGATCGGCGCCGCCGAGGCGGCGGTGCTATGCGTTCCTTCTGACATCTGAACCTCAGAGGCGGAGTGCAACATCCGCCACTTCAAATGGTAACCATCGGTAGCGCTATACGTCAAGTTGAACGGTCAAACCGCTTGCTGTGATACCATCTGGATCGGCCGCTAGCATATGAGTCGCCTCGAGCAATCAATCTGTGATGCCGCATATCAGGCGGGATTTGCGCTGGTCGGGTTTGCTCCGCTTCGACGGTTGGCCCGTCAGCGCTTTTATACCGATTGGCTTGACCAAGGGAGAGCCGCGCAGATGACCTATCTGGCACGCGCTCCGGAACGTCGGTTCGACCCGCGAGCCATCGACCCGCGCCTAAACTCAGTCGTTAGCCTCGCCTATCCCTACGCCGTTCCCGGCGGTCGCGGCGATTCTTCGTCGAACTGGCGCCAAAGTCTGCGCGGGCGGATCGCCGCCTACGCCTTGGGTCCGGATTATCACGACTACGTCCTAGGGGCGGCGCGCAAAGTCGCCCGGCAGATCGAGTTCTTTTCGCCCGAATCAACCGCCCGGGTTTACGTCGATACCGGCCCGGTCTTCGAGCGCGAATGGGCCCGCGAAACTGGGATCGGATGGTTCGGCAAGAACACCAACATTCTGAATCGCGACCACGGGTCATATTTCTTTTTGGCAGAGATCTTCACCGACCTCCAGTTCGAGGCCATACCCACCAAGTACGGCGAATTTTGCGGCACCTGTCGTAGATGCATCGATCTGTGTCCCACCGGCGCGCTTGAAGGCGGATACCTGCTTGAGCCCCGCTTGTGCATTTCCTACTTGACGATCGAGCTTCGCGGGCCGATACCTGCCCAGTTGCGGCCCAAGCTTAGCAATTGGATTTTCGGCTGCGACATTTGTCAGGAAGTCTGCCCGTGGAACGAACCTGGTAGTCAAACCAGCAGCGAGACCGACCCCTACATGCCGGAACTGATGGGACTCGATGAAGCGGGCTTTAGGGCGCGTTTCGGCAAGAGCGCCCTGCGCAGAGCCAAGCGGCGCGGTTTGCTGCGCAACACGGCGATCGCGCTGGGCAATAGCGGCAACCGCGAAGCAGTGCCATCGCTCATTCAAGCATTTGAATCGGATCGGGAAGCCTTGGTCCGATCGCACTGCGCGTGGGCGCTTGGACAGATCGGAGGAGCGACGGCCCGGTTCGCGCTCGAACACCGTAGAAACCGCGAGCCGGATGGCTCGGTTCGAGCCGAGATCGATGCGGCGCTCGAAACGAACTAGCGTTTTCGCTTGCGAACCAGAAAGACCGAATGCACACTCACAATCAATGACGGGTTGGGAAGATGAACGGTGTAAGACTTGAATTCACCGCGCTAGCGTCGCGCGAACCGATTCCGCTCGCACAGGGCGCCCTTCTGATCGCGAAGGAAGAGTATCCTTCACTAGACATTGCACACTATCTCGAGCGCATCTCTGATTTGGCGCGTGGCGCCGAACCAATGGTTGGGCGCGGTGGCAACACCGTCGAGCGAGTGCAGCTTTTGTCCGAGTTCCTGTTTGAGCACCAGGGCTTCTCGGGCAACCAGGAGAATTTTGCGGACCCGCACAATTCGTTCCTCAACGACGTTCTCGAACGTCGCCTGGGAATTCCGATTACGCTTTCCGTAATCTACCTCGAAGTCGGCCGACGGCTCGGCTTGAATCTGTATGGCGTCTCGTTTCCCGGGCACTTTCTGGTCAAAGCGGTCGACGAGCGCGGCGAATTGATCATCGACCCCTATAACGCGGGAATGATACTGAGCGTCGATGATATCCGCGCGCGGCTTAGACAGATCTACGACCAGCCGGTCGAGCTGCGGCCGATCATGCTCAAGTCGGTCGGTGCTCGGCAGATACTGGCGCGCATATTGCGGAATCTGAAGGGCATTTACCTCGGTGCATCCGAGTGGGCGAAGGCGCTAAGCGCTCTCGATCGGATCCTGCTACTTGAACCGCGCGCGCCCGATGAGATGCTCGAACGCGCCGGCTTGTACGATCGGCTCGAATGCTTCCAGGCCGCGCTTGATGACCTCCAGAGTTTCCTTTCGATTGCACCCGATCACCCTGCAGCCGACGAGGCGCGCGAAAGCGTGCTCAGACTGATGCGACAGGTGGCGCTCATCAATTGAATTCCGGATTCTGAGCCGAAATGTCGAACTCTGAGCGCGGCGCGGATTTCTTCGAATCGAGCAGACGCGGCGCCTCCGATCAGGGCTTACGGCAAAAGCTTGAAAATTCCAGCGGACGCCATCTTGAACACCTCGCGCACGCGATCGAGGAGTTCCCGGCCTACAACGATGAGCGCGACCGCGCGCGAAAGATCAAACAAGATGCGATCGGCCGCCTCGATGAGTTGCTGCTCGAGCTGAAGCGCAAGCTTGAGGCTCGAAACTGCACGGTCTTCTTTGCCGCCGATGCCGACGAAGCAAGCAAGTACATAGTCGAACTCGCGCGCACCAAAGGGGTCAAGCTTGCCGTAAAAGGCAAATCGATGACGACCGAAGAGATCGAGCTTAATCCGGCGCTTAAGCAAGCCGGGGTGGAGGTCGTTGAGAGCGATCTGGGCGAGTACATAGTGCAACTCCGCCGCGAG
>DASXNP010000443.1:0-6528 GCA_036494985.1 Binataceae bacterium (SeqCode) | reverse complement strand
ACCGCGTGATTTGCTGGTGATGAGCTACGACCTCGAGGGTTTCAGCGATCATCTCACCGCCTGATTGCTGGGTTCAATTCTTCAGCTCGGTTTTCGCGCCTCGATCAGCGAAGAAGAGAACGGCGGGCTCGGCAGGTCGCACCGCTTGATCTCCCTGAAACCCGCCGCGACGAGCCAGGTTGCGACCTCGTCGTAGCCGTAGTCCCGCCCGCGCGTGGTCAACAGAAGGTAAAGCGAGAACAAGGCGCCGGCGCGCGGTTCGACCAGGTTACGATCCATCAGGTGGTCTTTTATCATGATGCGTCCGCCGCGATTTAGCGCGCGGAAGCACTTCGCGATCACGTTCTGGTTGGTCTCGTCGTCCTCGCTGTGAATGATGTTCGACATGAAGATCGCGTCCCATCCCGGGGGAAGCTCGGCCGACAAGTAGTCGCATTCGACCAGCTCGATTCGATGACGAATAGAAGCGGGGCAGCGTCGGGCTAGAATGCGATCGGCAACGCCAAGCGTCGCGGGAAGGTCTAAAATCACGGCCCGAAGCGCGGGCCAGCGAGCGAGAATCTCGAGCGCATAAGTTCCGGGACCGCCGCCGAGATCGGCCAGCTTCGAGACGCCCGTGAAATCCAGCCGATCGGCCAGATAGCGCGCGTCGCCGCGGGCGCGAGTAAGACTATCCATCGCCCCCACGAAGCGCGCGGTTTCTTCAAAACGATTCTGGAACAAGTCGGTTTCACGCGCCGATTGGCCGCTTTTGAGGCAAGCCTCGAGCTGTGACCAAAGCGGGAAGATCGCCTCGTCGAACAGAATCATCCCGCCCAGGTAACGATCCGAGGCCTCAAGCAAATGAAGCCGCGCGGTTTCGCCGAGATGATAGCGGTCCCCCTCGATAGCAAGCAGTCCTAGTGCAACCAGGGCATTCGCCAGCAGCATCACGGCGCGGGGATCGCATTTCACGCGGCTTGCGAGTTGTCGGTGATCGAGATCGCAATCGCCGAGCGCTTCGAAGACACCGATTTTGACTGCGACCTGTATAATCCGCGCTTCGGCGTGCGCGCCTGACATCGCGAGCAGTTCGGAGAAGTTCATCGCGCCTTTTGTCTCGCCAACGAAAGAACCCCCCGCCCTCAACGAATGAAATCCTGGGTTACGTAAGTCTTGCCGTTCGAATCCTGCGAAACTCCGATGCCGGACCAACGGAAATCCCCGGAGAGCAGATTGTCGCGATGATGCGGACTTGCCATCCACCCTTGGATTGCGCGCTCCGGCAACCCGGCATCGGGATTCTCGTCCAGGTAGATGTTCTCGCCGAGCTCCTGATAGTCGATGCCCACGCCGCGGATTCGATCTGCAGGGGTAAGCCCATCGAGGCTCTCGTGCGCGAAGTAGTGTCGCAGCGCCATATCGTAGCTGTGACCTCGCGCAACTACTGCGAGGCGCGGTGACCATGCAAGCGGACTCCGGCCCCCGGCGCGGCGGGTCCGGTTTACGAGTTCCATGATGCGCGACTCTTCATCGGTGATCGATGCTCGAAGCTCCAGGGGCCGGTAGCGGACCGGGTAAATCCTTGCGAGGATCGCGACGCTGAGGGCGAGCGCGAGCAGCAGGATTGACGCCTTGACCGTCCGACGCCGGCGGACCACGCTGGGAGTCGGCATGGGAATGATATTTCGCGCGGCCGCTCCCGGCAAAGCGCGCCCTTTTGGACAAGCTCGGCTCATACTTGAACCCGCCGCTCGATCAACCGCGCAAACAGTGCCTCCTCAGCTGAATTCATCCTTCGGTATCTCGACCATTATCAGCATAGCACCAAAGATATTCGACCAGGGCGTCACTTCGTGATCACTAAGCTCTCGACGTGGTTTCGGTGTGTCGCTTCGCGCGGCTCGGCTGCGCTGATTCTTGCATTGGTAAGTTGCGCGGCATCCTCGCCGCTTAGCCCGGACGCTTTGCCGCTTCATGCGCTGTCCGGCTCGGCCAGCATTTATTTGCGCGAAGCAGCGAATGGACCCGTTCGGTGGCAACCATGGAACGCTTCGACGCTGGCGCTGGCGCGCAGGCTCAACCGTCCGATTCTGATCGACGTCGGCGCAGTTTGGTGCCATTGGTGCCATGCAATGGATCAGACTACGTACGCGGATCCAGAAGTAGCAAATCTGATCAACCAGCACTTCGTTCCGATCAAAGTCGATTCAGACCAACAACCGGCGCTCGATTCCTATTATCAAAACGCAGCCGCCAGACTGTCCGGGGCCGGCGGCTGGCCGCTGACCTGCTTCGCGATGCCCAGCGGCGCGCTGTTTCTAGCGTTCGGGTATGTGCCCGCGCGATCGAGCGGCGGTGCTCCATCTGCGGGTGGCTTGGGGATGGTGAAGATTCTAACGCGGGTTAACGAAGCCTTCCTCTTCCAGCGCGCCGCGCTGGAAGAGGAGTCTGCGCAAAGGCTCGCACAGTTGATGCAGCCAGCCGCCGGACCAGCGGCACGACGCGGTTCGGAGGGCAGTCTCCTAAGCGAAATTCTCGGTGGGATCCGTTCGGGGTATGACAAAACGGCTGGAGGCTTCGGCTCCGGCGCTGGCCCGCGGTTCTACGATTTCCCGGCGCTCGAGTTGGCGCTGAGCTACGGCTTTAGCGGCCACCCCGATTTCACGGCCATGGCGATCGAGAGCCTGCGGAAAATTGCCGGCGGAGGGGTCTACGATCAGCTCGGCGGGGGCTTTCATCGATACTCGACCGACTCGCGCTGGCGGCTGCCACATTTCGAAAAGCTGCTCTACGACCAGGCTATGAGCCTAGAGTGTTACTCCCAGGCATACGAAGCGACCGGCGACGACAATCTGGCGCGAGTGGCGCGCGGCATCACGAACTACGTCGACCGTACGCTTCTCGACCCGAACGATCACGTCTTCTACGCGCATCAGGACGCCGACTCCTTCGAGGGCGACGATGGCAGCTACTACACGTGGACCAAGGACGAAATCGCCAAGGCGCTTAAATCCGACGAGGCAGCGGCAGCCATCGACTATTTCGGTATCGACCGGGATCCGGTTCGGGCCCCCGACGGACGCATCGTGCTGCGGCAGGCGATTGACACGGTTCAACTTGCCCAGAGGCTGCACCTCTCCGTTGGGCAAGCGCGCGACCTGTTGAACAAGGCCGCCGCCGGTTTGGTCGCGGTGCGCGAACGGCGGCGCAAGCCGTCGGTTGACACGGCGATCCTGGTGGATCGCAATGCTCTGGCCGCAAAGGCGTATCTAACCGCGGGGGCCGCCCTCCACGATCCCCAGCAGCGCAGGATAGCGCTGGACGATCTCGAATATCTCCGCACCCACGCGCGCGCGCCCGACGGGAGCTACTTCCATGTCGCCTCGGCGACGCGTCGCGGCGAACCGGGCGGTCTAAGCGATCAAGTCTATGTGCTCGACGCGCTGCTGGCGGCTTATCAATCAAGCGGCGATCAGCGCTACCTCGGCGAATCGAAGGCGCTGGCAGAGCTGATCATCCGCGACTACTTCGATCCGAGATCCGGTCTGCTCCACGAGCGCGTGGAGAGCCTGGCGGGAACCGATCTTAAAAACGCCCCCTCCGGCGCGGATGCCTTCTTTGATCATCCGATGCCCGCACCGCAGGCGCTGATGGCATCGGCAATCCAGACCCTCGCCGTGGTCGATTCCAAATCAAATTACGCGGCCGTCGCCGCAAAGCTGATCGCGGCGGGGCCGGAGATCAACCCGGACGCAGCCTCGATGGTGGCGACGTTCGGCATCGCGCTCGAGCATCAGATTCGGCAGCGCACCTTGATCGTCATCACCGGAAACGGTCGAGATGCGCGGACAGCCGCGCTGCGCGAAGCCGCGCTGGCCTCGTACCGACCAGGCAAGATCGTGATCACGGTGAACCAAACCAACGCCGCGACCATTCATTTGCCCGAAGCGGTCGAGACCGCGCTCACGTGGGGCATGCGCGCAAACGCGCCGGCTGCTTTTGTGTGCAGCGCGAGCGCCTGCGCCAACCCCGTCACGACTCCAGGCGAACTCGTCGCTCTGGTACGCAGATTTCAGATCGCCTCGAAGCAGTCATTCTTGAGCGACCGCGGACCGCTATAATCGAGGCGATGATTGAGCTTGTGGTGTTCGATGCAGACGGTGTGCTGTTCGAGTCGCACGAAGCAAACATTGCGTACTACAACGCGATCTTCGAGCAAGTCGGCGAACCGCCCTTGAATGCCCAGGAAGAGCTCGCTTCGATTTCGATGGCGACCGTGCATCTTTTCACTCAAAGAGCACGTGGCGACCGGAAGCTGATCGCGCGGATGAACGAGGTCAGCGTCGCGCTCAACTCTGCTCCATTTTTCGCGCTCCTCAAGCCTCCTTTCGCCTTGCGGCCTTTCATGGTCCACCTAAAGAAGCGCTACAAGCTTGGCCTGGCGACTAATCGATCGGCGACTGTACCGGCGCTGGTGAATCACCTCGAACTCGCGGGCATCTTCGATGCGATCGCAAGCACCGGCGACAGGAACGTACGACCTAAGCCCGCAGCCGATATTCTGGAACTGTGTATGCGGCGCGCCGAAACGACCGCGGACCGATCGGTCTATGTCGGTGACAGTCAGATCGATCAAGAGGCGGCGTGCGCCGCTCGGATGCACTTCATCGGAGTTGGCGCGAGGCTGGAAGCTCCGCACCAGATCGCCGGGCTTTCAGAGTTGCCAGCGCGCCTGAACGACTGGTTCGACTAGCGCCAGCTTCTCATCGGCCATGCCCCGAATCTGTGGCTACGGGATCGCCGGCGTCGGCGTCACGGGGGCGGCAAGGCTGTTGGCGAAGGCGTCGAGTTGATCACGCAGCTTCTTCGCCTCGCCGCGGTTACCCTCTTGCTCAAGCTCTCTTTGGAGCTGATTCATCTCGCGTTCCAGTTCGGGAAGCTGCTTCTGCGCAATCTGCCGACCCTGTTCGCCCGCCGTCTGGGCCGCATTCTGGGCTTGCTTCAAGTTTTCGTTGAACTGCTTGAATTCGGGCGAGTTGTTGATGTTATGCAGACCGGTCACGGCAAGGCCCATCGCCTTTTGCACGTTCTGAATCAGGCCGTTGATCTGTCCGCTCCCGAGCAGGACCGCTTCCTCGATGCTGTTGGAAGCGCCGGGCAGCGTCGCGCCAGACTTTGCCACTTCGCTCGAGGTATTGGCTGAGACTATCTCGATATCGGTGCCGGTGTCGCCGACCCGGAGCGCGGCGATCGAATCGGTGTGGACCTGATCGGCGTGGGCCGGGTCAACCTCAAAGGACACGGGCGTCTTGTCATTCACCGGCGGACCGATGCGAGTGACGGCGCCGACGCGCGCACCGTTCATCATGACCGCCGAGCCGACATCGAGTTTGCCCGTCGAGGTAAGCTGCGTGTTGAACGGCACGCCTCCGCTTGTGCTAATGCTGCCGCAAGCAAAGATGCATTCGACGAGCAACGTCGCGAATGCGCCAAGGGTGATGCGAAACACGGTTTGCCTACTCAGCTGAACGCGGGCATCACCTCGCGCGCAAACAGCTCGATCGTCGGGGGTGGCGCGAAATCGCTAAAGAAGATCGTGAAACAGGTGATGCCCTGCTTGACGCGATCCTTAAGCGCTTTGACCAATTGTTCGGGTGTGCCGTGGATTCCGGTGGTCGAAAATGGCCGTAGAATCTGTGCTTGCTTCCATTTCTGCTCGGCTTCCGCCTCGGTTTTGCCGATCGCGACCAGAAGCTGTTCGGAGACATTGATCGAATTGACGTCGCGTCCGACGGCTCGGCAATGGTCCTTCAAGACGTTGAACTTTTGCTCGAAACTCTTGTAACCCGCCGGACAGTTCCATCGATCGGCATACTTGGCGACCAGCTTCAGCATGACTTTTTCGCCGCTGCCGCCGATCGTTATCGGAGGATGAGGCTTTTGTACCGGCTGCGGGCTGTTGCGCGCCTCTTCAATTGCGTAGTGCTTGCCCTTGAAGCTAGCACTCTTATTCTCGAACATCGCTCTGACAATCTGAACACCTTCCTCGAGCTGCTTTAAACGCACGGCCATCGAAGGAAATTCGTAACCGTAGGCGCGGTATTCGGCGTCCATCCAACCCGCCCCCAGGCCCACTTCAAGCCGGCCGCCGCTGATCTGATCGATAGTGGAGAGCGACTTAGCAAGCAGCGCCGGATTGCGATACGAGTTGCAAATAACCAGCGTACCGATGCGCAGCTTTTGCGTCCGCGCGGCAAGCGCACTCATCGCGGTCAGGCACTCGACGTGATCGAGATCGGGCGTTCCCGGGCTCCACATGTGATCGACGAGCCATAGCGAGTGATAGCCGAGCTTTTCGGTCTGCTCGGCGCGCGCGAGCAGAGCGTTCCAATTAAGCCCCGCTTGTGGCGAGAAGATTGCGAAATCGACTTTACCGTTTTGCGCCATAGGTCCCGATACCGTCCTTAGTAGTCTAGTAGTCTCGTAGTCTAAAAGAGCAGCGTGCCAAGATTGCGAAGCAGATTACGGAATCAAAATACGCATGGC
>DASXNP010000442.1:0-13712 GCA_036494985.1 Binataceae bacterium (SeqCode) | reverse complement strand
CTCGGAGGGTTTTGCTCCAGCGGCAGATTTTGACCCCACGGTGCGGTAGCCGATAGCATTGGACACGATGGCGCTGCGCGACAAAAGGATCGTAATCGGCGTTGCTGGCGGAATCGCCGCGTATAAGGCGGCCGAGATAGTCCGGCTTTTGACCGCGCGCGGTGCGAGTGTGAGGGCGATGATGACGCCCAACGCGCGAGAGTTCATCACGCCCCTGACGCTGCAGACCCTAAGCGGTAATGCGGTGGCCACCGAGACCTTCAGCCTAACCGAGGAATCGGAAATTGGGCACATCCGTCTGGCAGACAGCGCCGACGCCATCCTGATTGCACCGGCGACCGCGGACATGATCGCAAAAGCTGCCGGGGGGATTGCTGACGATATAGTGACGACGGTCTTGCTCGCGGCGCAGTGTCCGGTTGCTTTTGCCCCGTCGATGAACGTGCACATGTATGAGCATCCCGCGGTGAAGGAAAATCTTGCCAAGCTGGCGGCGCGCGGGGTGGCGATCATCGAGCCGGACGAGGGTTTTTTGGCCTGTGGTTATGAGGGCAAAGGGCGGCTGGCCGATCCGGCGGCCATCGTCGATGAAATCGATCGGATACTGACGCCGAGGGATCTCTCGGCTGAGCGGATCTTGGTCAGTGCGGGACCGACCCAGGAGCAGATCGATCCGGTGAGGTTTGTCTCGAACCGATCGTCGGGAAAGATGGGCTTCGCGATCGCTAAATCGGCCTGGCGGCGGGGGGCGGCGGTACGGATCATTGCGGGTCCGAGCGCTCTGGAGACGCCCCGAGGCGTGGAGAGAGTCGATTCAACTACCGCGTCGAGTATGATCGAAGCCGTGAGATCGAATTTTCCGTGGTGTAGCGCCCTAGTGATGGCGGCGGCGATCGCGGATTTTCGTCCGGCGAATCCGGCAAGACAGAAGATCAAGAAGAATCCAGCAGGGATGGCGATCGAACTTGCGCCAATTGCCGACGCGATGCCGGCTTTGGCCGCACGCAAGGGAAACCGGATTCTGGTTGGTTTCGCGGCCGAGACTCAGGATCTGGAGGCCAACGCAATCGCGAAGCTGGCAATGAAGAAGTTAGATTTCATCGTGGCCAACGACCTTACCCTAGAAGGCGCGGGATTCGGCGTCGACACCAATATCGTGACTCTGATCGGCGCCGACGGATCGAAAAGCAGCTATCCAAAGATGACCAAGGACGAAGTGGCCGACGTGATTCTGAATCGGCTCGCGGAGATTCGAAAAACTGGCAAGAGCCGCAATTTGCGCGCCGTTCGTTAGCGTCTTGCGTATATCTGGCTGGCCCGACAGCGCGCAGCGGTCATGCGGATCTTCACCAAAGGTCACAAAAGGGTCGACACGACGCGTGCATGACCTTTGGGGCCGTCGCGCCTATAATTGATGTAGGACGAGGCGACCGAGCGCGGTGATTCGGATTTGTGCCGATGAACGATGAGACACGCGATCACCGTTTGCTGCTCGCAACCATGCGTAGCTACCTCGAGCAGCTTCGCGAAGAGGGGTTGGAGGGTCTACCGTCGCGGGGCGACGCGCGCTCGGAGTCCGATGGCGACAAGACCGCCGGTCTAAGCGCGATCTTGGCAACGTCCCACAAATCAGAGACTACGGGCGACAGCCGACCATCGGAAGCCAAAAGCCCTGTGGTGTTGGCGCGCGGGTTGTTCAGCGCTAATCCAGGACTGGCCGAGGTTAGCGATCTTGCGGCCCTGCGCGCGTACATCGGCGATTGCCAGCGCTGCAAACTCTCGCCGAGTCGCACCAACATCGTATTCGGCATCGGCGACCCGAAGGCGCAGCTAATGTTCATTGGGGAGGGACCGGGTGCCGATGAAGATCTCAAAGGGGAGCCATTCGTCGGGCGGGCCGGCCAACTTCTCACTGACATCATCGAGCGCGGCATGGGTATCAGGCGGTCGGAGGTCTATATTGCCAACGTCGTGAAGTGCCGGCCGCCGGGAAACCGCAACCCCGAAGGCGACGAGGTCGCCTCGTGTGAGCCCTTCTTGTTTCGACAGATCGAGTTGCTTGGGCCAAAAGCGATCGTGGGCCTCGGAACGTTTGCGGTACAGGCGCTGCTGCGGGTCAAAACGCCAATCAGCAAGCTGCGCGGTGTGTGGCACGATTTTCATGGAATAAAACTGATGCCGACATTTCATCCGGCATACTTGCTGCGCAATCCCGGCGACAAGCGGCTGGTGTGGTCGGATATCCAAGAGGTGATGAAGTTCCTGGGATTGGCAAAGCCGCGGCGCGGAGAGGTCCGTTGAAAGGGATTCGGGCGGTCAACTTCGCGAGCCTCTTGGCCGGGTTCGCAACGGCGATCGCTTTTGCGGGAGTAAGTCTCGGCGACGAGCCTGCCAAGCCTAGGTCGAATCCGACTGTAAACTTGATTAAAATCAACGGTTCGATCAATCCAGCAGTCGCCGGGTACATCGAAGACTCGATTCGGGCAGCGCCGGCAGACAATGTGCAAGCCCTCGTGATTGAGCTCGATACGCCGGGCGGGTTGCTGAGTTCAGCCAAACAGATCGTAAAAGATCTCCTGGGGGCGCCGGTTCCGGTGGTCGTCTACGTCGCTCCGGCTGGGTCGAGCGCCGCGTCGGCAGGGATGTTCATCACGATGGCGGCCAATATCGCGGCCATGGCGCCCGGGACGACGATCGGCGCGGCGCATCCGGTGAATTCAGGTGGCGGAGACATAGAGGGTGCAGCGGGCAAGAAACTCGAGAACTTCACCGCGTCTCTGGCGGTTTCGATAGCTCAGCAACGCGGGCGAAATCAGAAGTGGGCCGAGGACGCTGTTCGCAACAGCGCCGTTATTGGCGATCGCGAAGCATTGCAGACTCACGTGATTGATATCGTGGCACGCGACCTTGGGGATCTGCTTGAGCAGCTAAACGGTCGGACCGTGAAGGTCGGCAGCGAAGAGCGCAGACTCGATACGTCGGGGGCGATCGTTGTTGAGCGCCACATGAGCACCGCGCAGGGGTTGCTGAATCTGCTGTCAGATCCCAACGTGGTTTATCTGTTGTTGATGGGAGGAATGCTCGGACTCTACTTCGAGTTCGCCCACCCCGGGGTTTTTCTGCCGGGCGTGGTTGGGGCGATCTGCCTGCTCTTGGCGCTCGCATCGTTTCAGGTGCTGCCCATCAATCTGTCGGGTCTGCTGCTGGTGCTGCTGGGCATCGGGCTTTTAATCTCGGAGGGCTTTATCACCAGCCACGGCGTGCTTGGGATGGGCGGCGTGGTCGCGTTTGTGATTGGTTCGCTGTTTCTGACCGACAGTTCCAAGACCAACCTGACGGTGAGTCGGGGGCTGATCGCAGGGGCGGCGTTGGCGCTGACGGGAATAATAGTGGCGGTCGGTTATGTGATCGCGCGCAACAAGCGCGGGCCGGCCGCTACGGGTCTGGAGGGAATGATCGGCGCAGTCGGAGAAGTCAAAGCGGCGATCTCGCCGCAAGCGCCGGGCAAAATTTTCGTGCGCGGGGAACTGTGGCGGGCGGCGGCCCCGGAATCGATCGACGCGGGGACCCGCGCTGCGGTTACGGCGGTACACGGCATGGAAGTCGAAGTGCGAAAAGTGGCGAATTGAAGAAGACTATGGGCTATCGCGAGGATTGCCGAAATGAATGCCCCCATCAAACGGGCGTGACATCTTGCGCGTTGAGGGTGGGTCTGCCGTCCGGACGCTAAGGCTGGCCGCGGTAAGAGGATTTTCCAAGGAGAAGACTGATGTTTACCGGGCTCGGGGTGGTCGTAATCGTGGTGTTGATGTTCATCATCAGCGCGCTCAAGGTGCTGCGAGAATACGAGCGCGCGGTGGTGTTTAGGCTCGGGCGGCTCATGCCTTACCGGGGGCCGGGGGTGGTCTTTGTCGTGCCGCTACTGGAGCGCGCGGTTCGAGTCGACTTGAGGATCGTAACCCTCGAGATTCCGGCGCAAGACGTGATCACCAAGGACAACGTGACGGTGAAGCTGAGTGCGGTGCTTTACTTCCGGGTCATCGAGCCTAGCCGTGCGATCACGGAAGTGGAAAACTACCTGTTCGCCACACTGCAATTGGCGCAAACCACGCTACGATCGGTCGGCGGCCAGACCGAGCTCGACGACTTGCTAAGCCAGCGCGAGAAGCTCAACGCGCGGATCCAGGAGATCGTCGATGCGCAGACGGAACCTTGGGGAGTCAAGGTAGCGCTGGTGGAGCTTAGGAATATCGACCTGCCGCAAGACATGCAGCGCGCGATCGCGGCACAGGCCGAAGCCGAGCGCGAGCGGCGGGCAAAGATCATTGCGGCGGAAGGCGAGTACCAGGCGGCGCAAAAGCTGTCGGAGGCAGCGGAGATAATGGCGCGCAACCCGATCACACTGCAGCTCCGCTATCTTCAGACCCTGGCAGAAATAGCAACCGAGCATAATTCGACGACCGTGTTTCCGGTGCCGATCGACCTCCTCGAGCCCTTCTTGAACATCCGGAGAAGTGCGCAGCCCCCATCGGCTCCGCCGCCACCCGACTCGGACCGCAGCAAGTAGCAACTCCCAGCCCGTGCTCGAAGAGCGAACACGCGGCAGGTTTGCGCGCGGCGAACAGCACCGATTAAATTGTCGTGGCTTCGCACAACTTGGGAGGATCATGCGATGGAAGTATCCAAGGACTCGATCGATCTGGGGATCGTGGTGAGCGATGAGAAGGCCGCCCTTCAGTTTTATCGGGACGGACTGGGTCTGGAGGAAGTAGGCGAGGTTGCGTTGCCGGGGGGCAAAATGTACCGGCTGAAATGCGGCACCGCGGTCATCAAGCTGTTGAAACTCGACGTGGTTCCACAGTCGCGTCCCGCCGCCGGCGGCCCGATGGCCGCCTTGGGTCTGCGCTATTTCACTATCTCGGTACCGGATATTCACGCGCTGATGGCGCAGCTTGACGCCAAGGGTCTGAAGCCACTCATGAAAGTCACCGAATTTCGGCCGGGCATTACGATCGCTATGATGGCGGACCCGGACGGCAACACCGTCGAATTTCTGCAGGATCTTACAGCGAAGTAAGCGGACGAAGCGGGCGAGGCGCAAAATGCGAGCGCCGGCGAGTCAACGAAGATGAGCGCAGAGGTTGGCAAGCTGATACTGGTACGTCACGGCGAGAGCGAGGGAAATCGCGATCGACGCTTTACGAGCTCCGCTGCAGTGCCGCTAACTGATCTTGGTAGGAAGCAAGCGCGCATCGCGGCGCAACGGATCAAACTTTTGTTTCAGCCGGAGTTAGTAATCGCGAGTCCGTTTGCGCGGGCGCGTGAGACGGGAGAGATAATCGCGGGCGAACTCGCGCTTCCGATCGAGATTGACGACGGCTTCCACGAACAGAGCCTCGGCGAGTTAGCGGGGAAGTCGTACGATGTGATGCGCGAACCTCCCGAACATGATCCGTCGCACTATTGGGAATGGCGAGCGCCGGGCGGTGAAAGCCTCCAAGACGTTCGCGAACGCACGGGGTCCGCGCTGGATCGAGTCGCGGCGAAATTAGCTAGACGTCAGATCGTCATTGTCAGCCATGGGGGTGTGATGGCGTCGCTATGGGCTCATGTGACCGGTAACTGGGAAGACGCGCACATTATGCCAAACGCCGCAATAGTGATTATCGAGCGACTCGATGGGCGTTATATGCAGCCATGGGTCTTGCGCGACTGAAACTGAACGATTAATCGGCAACGCCCCCCGATTGGCAATAGGCGCTACGCTATCTCTTTGTCGCTCTTGGATTTCGTCTGCGGCGTGATTTGGATTTCGCTCCGTAGCTAGGGACGGTTGTTCTTACCTCTGTGTAAGCCAGCTCCCTGATCGCTGGGCCGCCACGATGCATCTGCCAGGCACTGGCCCAGTCAGCCGGGGTGGAGTCGCGACCCATCACACTTTCAAAGTCGCCGTCAGTAAGCGCGGTGCCTTTTCGAGTTCGTCGAACAAATACTCTGACTACACTTAAGTCCTCGAGCAGAATTCGAAGCTCGCCGGTTTCGTCGGGCTCTGATCGCATTCAAGACGCCTTTGCAACAAATTTATTGATGAGAACATTCGAAATCCTCCATCGATGAGTCTCAATCAGCCCCTCAAGTTACTGGGAGCTAATAGTCAGCACAATAGGTCTCAGAAGTTCAAGAACCGTTTTGACCCAAAATGACGCTGTACAACCAATGGTGAAGGTGAGCGATCCGTAGGATTCCCCTCCGAGCGTCAGCTAGTTGATGCAAGTTAGCTCGGCTAGGCGTGCTTAAAGAAAGGAAGGGTTATCCCAACTTGCGCATTGAATGCGATTTGATGATGAGCCAGGCGCGATCGCCGATTTGAAGGCATAGCTCCGATAAGGCAGCGCCGGTCAGACGTGCGCGGATTTGAAGTCCCGCGCTGGTGAAGCGCACGACCGCGTCGGAATCGACCAAAGCGATTTGGGCGACTTGAGCCTCGATAACATTGCGAGCCGATATCGCAACGAGGGGGGCCGATGAGACGAGCACATCTTCCTCAGGCAAAGCGTAGACGCCTTTGTCCCCGTCTTTTGCACTTGTAACCGAGGGGACAATAAGGCTTAGGCCCGCTTCGATATCGAGAAAGAGCATGCCAGCGCGAGAACGGTCGCGACGGAGTCTTCCAGAGACGATGTTGTCGCTTACGAGGCCTAGGTCGGAGAGCCGTGCAACCGCGGGGCTTAAGATCTCGGCCGGCGGCCCGGTCTGATCGATGCGACCGGCGCGAACAATGACCGCTTCGTCGGCAAACGCGATCGCTTCGCCTGTGTTGTGCGTCACATAGATGGTACGCAGGTGGGCGTCATCCTTGATGCGCAGCAGGTAGGGAAAGATACGCTCCTTCAGTTCGACGTCGAGCGCAGCCAGCGGTTCGTCCAGTAGCAGGAGCCGGGGCGAGGAAGCCAAGGCGCGGGCGAGCGCGACGCGCTGCTTTTCTCCACCCGAAAGTGTAGCGGGATAACGGTGGAGAAGCCGGGCGATCTCCAGGGTGTTCACAGCGTCATCGAAGCAACGCCCCTGGCCGCTGGCGCGAGCCAAACCGAATCTGACGTTTCCTTCAACCGTCAAATGCGGAAACAGCGCTGCATTTTGCGGCACGTATCCGACCCGGCGATGCTCAGGCCTGACCCAGAGGTTGCTGCGCGAGTCCATCAAGACATGTTCACCGATCCGCAGACGGCCGCGCGCGCTGGGCCGCAGTCCTGCGATGACCTCGAGGATTGAAGTCTTGCCCGCGCCGGACGGACCAAGGATGGCCAGCGATTGCGCGTCCGTCCGCAACGCCACCTCCAGCCGAAAGTGGTCGAGCGGCAGACTGACGTCGAGATCGATCAATGTGCGATCCGGCGCGTGCGCCGCTGCGCGAAGATCTCGGTGGTCCAGATGGCGGCGAAGGCGATTACCGCGGTCAAAGCGACCAATCGCATAGCGGCCCGATCGTCGCCGAGTTCCGCGCGCGAAAAAATCGCCAGCGCCATTGTTTGGGTCTTGCCGGGGATGTTGCCGGCGATCATGATGGTCGCGCCGAACTCGCCCAGCGACCGCGAAAAGGCGAGGATGGTTCCGGTCAGTATCCCGCGCCAGGACAGCGGTATGGTAACTCGCGCGAAGGCAGCCATTGGAGTCGCGCCGAGCGTGCGAGCAACGTTGATGAGCTGGGGGTCGACTTCTTCGAAGGCGGCCCGCACCGGCCTGACCAGAAGCGGGAACGACATGACGGCAGTTGCGAGCACGACCGCTTTCCAGGTGAACACGATTTCGGTGCCGAGCGCCTGAAGCAATCTGCCGACGAATCCATAGCGGCTTAGAAGCTCGAGCAGCAACAGCCCCACGGCGGTCGGCGGCAATACGAGGGGAAGCGAGAGCGCGGTTTCGACAAGGCCGCGTGCTCCGCCACCCGACCGCGCCAGCGCCCACGCCGAAAATATGCCGAAGGGCAGAATAACCGCGGTCGAAAGGGCGGCGATCCGCAGGGTGAACAACAGAATCGAAAAGTCTTCGTGGTCAATCAATTGCCTTAGAGAAGCACAAAGCCCAGCGTTGCGAAAACGGCCCGCGGCTAACCCGCCGCGGATGAATCAATAGGACTTAGCTCTGCAAGCCCTTTTGAAATGGGCGGTCGGTGAGATCCAAACAGCGACCGCGGCGCGGGAGGCGACCTTCACGCTTTCAGATATCAGCGGGCGGCTGCGCGAAGGTTCGCCAGCCCTAAAGAAGACGTCAGCCGGCGCGCCGGCCTGCGGCTTCCTGGAGCTATCTCGCAAGGCGGCTATCGGCGGGCAAGACTCTCAAAGGGTCGACTCGAGAAACTCAAGCGAGCGAAGCCTACGATCGAGCACGCTGGAAAGAAAACCTGCGATCGCGCTCGCGCCGTCGAGACCAGAAGCTTCATGATCTACGCTCGCGTCGAGATCGATCGCGCCCAGACGGACCATCGCGGCTGCACTAGAGAGGCTGACCGCGATGGTTGGGGCGGCGAGGTTTTGGCGACACGCACGACACACGATACCGCCTTCGGCTACGACGAATGCGACCGAGGTGGTCTCGGGACCGGGTTTTCGCCCGCAGAGGCGGCACTGTGCGAACTCGAGCGCATATCCCGACCAAGCCAGGAGCTTGAGTTCGAAGGCCTGACGGAGCGAAGAGGTTGCGGCGCGTTGGGTCATCGCGCACAAGCCGTCGCATATGATCGTGTAGGCTTGGGCGGCTTCGGCCTCCTCGCGCGTAAACGCGTCGACCAGCTCCAACATGTAGCTGCCCAGCGCGATTTTCTTGAGATCGCTATCGATGTTATGAGGTGGGAGGCCGCCGCTTTCGGCGCGGGTAATGAAAACCAGATCGCCGTGCGGACGCCGACGGAAATAGAGCATCACGTGCGAGAATGGTTCGAGCTTGCGCTCGAATCGACGGCGCGAGCTCTTCGCGCCCTTCGCGATGCCGCTGATTTTTCCCACGTCGCGGGTCAGGAGCGTGACGATGCGATCGGATTCGGCGTAATCGCGCGCGCGCAAAACGATCGCGGGGGTTGATTCCTCGAGCGCCATGGATCTGGTTCGCCTACATGCGGCGCAGCAGCGTTTGCTGAATCTCTTTGGCTTGCGACCGCATCGACTCAACCCCGGCGATATTCCTGCCGCCTTCGGACGCGTCGCGCAGCAGCGTATCGAAGCGCGTCAGGATGTTGGCGATCTTGGTGTGTGCCTCGACTAGGGCGCGATCTTTCAGGTCTTCGCTTTCCCAACCGCGCGCGGCATACTCGCGCAACTCCTGGGTCTGAATCAAAAGCTCTCTGGCTTCCTCCTCAAACCCTTTGATCAGGCGGCGAATGACGTCCCGGACCTTGGCGCGCTCCTCGGGGTCTTTCCAAAGCACGTGTTCGAGCAAGACCAGATCGTCCTCAATGACTAGGCTGCGGCCCATCAGCAAGGCGCGGGCGCGCAGCAGATCGATGCAAGCGCGCCAGCGGCGATCAGAGACAATGATTTCGTTCGACTTCAGATCGCGACGTAATTCGGCCATCTCGCGCAAAATGCCGCCGGGCGCAGTGACGGTCTTAACCGCTGCTTGAAGCTCGCGCAACTGCGCGAACGTCAGCCTGGTACGCACAGGGGCTGGGGAAGCCTCGAGCATCTTCAGGAAGCGATACTCTTCGCCGAGATAGTCGACGACGTAGCGGAGCATGAAGCGATCGTAGAGGGCGTTGAGTTCGTCCTCGTCGGGCAATTCGTTGGATGCCCCGAACATCGTGACGAGCGGCACCGCTATGCGCTGGCGGCCGTTGTGAAACAGACGCTCGTTGATGACCGTGAGCAGAGCGTTGAGGATCGAAGAGTTCGCCTTGAAGATTTCGTCAAGAAAGGCGATGTGCGCCTCGGGCAGCTTGTGCGTCGTCACGCGCCGGTATTCGTCCTGCTCGAGCGATTTCAAGCTGACCGCGCCAAAGATTTCTTCCGGAGTCGAGAATTTCGTAAGCAGCCATTGGAAGTAATCCGCACCCTCGATGCGTTGGCAGAGTTCTTCTGCGAGCATCGATTTGGCGGTGCCCGGGGGGCCGATTATGAGGACATGGTTGGACGATAGAATAGCGCATAGAGCGCCGTCGATTAGCTCGGTACGCTCCAGAAATGTTTGATTCAGCTCTTCGCGTATTCGAGACAGAATCGCGCGTGGATCGGCCATCGAAACCACACAGTATCAAAGCGCGGCGTCTGGCTTAAGGCGAGGGCGAGACTCGAAAGCCTCGACTTGCTCGGGGGTCGCTCGCAGCGGTACAAGAAACTCATCGCATAGCGCCGGGAGGGAATCGGGTATGGACAAGGCATTGGCGGGCGTCAAGGTTCTTGATTTGACTCAGTTTGAGGCAGGGCCTTCGTGTACAGAGATGCTGGCGTGGCTGGGCGCCGAAGTGGTCAAGCTTGAAAGTCCAAAAATGGGCGAGCAGGGGCGCTGGATTCTGACCGAGAAGCCCGGCGTTGATTCGCACTACTTCATGCTGCTCAACGCGAACAAAAAGAGCATCACCCTCAACCTCAAGAGCGATCGCGGCAAAGATTTGTTTCGCGAGCTGATCAAGAAAGTCGATATCCTCGCGGAAAATTTCTCGCTCGGCACGCTTGAGAGTTTCGATCTCGGTTACGACAAGCTGCGCAAGATCAATCCGCGCCTGATCTATCTTACGGTCAAGGGTTTCGGGACCTTCGGCCCGTACAGCAAATACAAAAGCTTCGACATGATTGCGCAAGCCTCCGGGGGTGCGATGGCACTGACGGGATTTCCCGGAACTCCGCCGCTCAAGCCGGGCCCGACCATCGGCGACACCGGCACGGGGATGCACGCGGCGATTGGCGTGCTCGCCGCGTATATTCAGCGCGAGCGCACTGGCAAGGGGCAAAAGGTCGAGGTCGCGATGCAGGATGCGGTGGTGAACTTCTGCCGGGTGCCGAACATGGGGACCTACATCACCAAGAAGCCGATCGTGCGCAGCGGAAATCGGCTCGGCGGTGGCGGCCCGGCTGACGTCTACAAATGCGCCGGCGGCGAAGACGATTACGTGTTCATCCTGTGTACCAACCGCGAGATGTTCGAGTCGTTGTGTGGCGCTATGGGCCAGCCCGAGATAGCGAACGATCCGCGCTTCAAAGAGACCAGAGATCGGGCGAAGAACATCGAGGCGATGACTGCGATCATCAACGAATGGACCGGCCAGCGCAGCAAGCATGAGGTAATGCAGATCATGGGCGAGGCTGGAGTGCCGTGCGGCAAGGTGCTCAACAGCGTTGAGTTGCTTGAGGATCCGCATCTGCGCGAGCGCGAAATGGTGGTGACTATAAATCATCCGGTCAGAGGCGAATTCATCATGCCGGGCTGCCCGGTAAAGCTTGAGGATTCGCCGGTGAAGGTCGAGAGCGCACCGCTGCTCGGCCAGAATAACGCCGACGTCTACGCCCACTATCTGGGCCTGAAAGAGTCAGACCTAGACCAGTTGAAGGCGCAAGGGGTCATTTAGGCACAGAGCGCGCCGAGCCTAGCAAGCTCGCAAAGCCGATTGACCCGCGACGAGAATATCCGGATAGCTAATAGGCGGGCCTCAACTCCGATGAGATTGCGAACCGACAATCGCCGCGTTGTGCGCAAGGGCATTGCGACGATGGCGGCGGTGCTGATCGTTGTGGCGCAGCTGGCCGGCGCGATCCATTCGCACCAGTGGGGGGGCGCCCTGGGGCGCGGCGGCGCCGCGTCGGTTGCGGTCGATAACAGCCTCTGTGCGCTTTGCCAGATCGCGTCGCACGGGCAGGCCGGCTTCTCCGCGCCGCCTGAGCTTGCTGCGCCGACGAGCAGTGTCGAGCGCACGCCACCAGCGGTAGAGCTTAGTCTGGTGGGACTGTTCCTCTCATCTCCCCACGGCCGCGCACCGCCGGCGACCGCCTGACTCTTCTTTCCTAAAAATCTATTTGTTCAGGCCGCGCGGCCGATTCCAGGGCCGCCCGTGGGATCGCCGTCGATTGGATTGGCGAGCCACCGCGCGTTGATTCTTTTTGGAGCAGGTGATGCGTAGACTTTTATTCCTCAAAGCGATTTCAGCCGTTTTATTTCTATTTTGGGGTACGGCGGCGATTGCGGCGACCGCGAACGGTTCAGGAAGCGTAGAAGGTATTGTTAAAGATGCCCTTGGGCGGCCGCTGGCGGCGGTCGCGCTGGAGCTCAAAGCGGGTGACGGCAAGGTGCTCGCCCGTACGACCACAGATACGAAAGGACATTTCATCTTTCGGGGGCTGGGGCCCGGGAATTATCAGGTCGGCGCGAGGAACCCGAAATTCAAACCGGCGGCTGCTATGGCGCTGGTGGCTGCGGGAAGTACCGGCGGTGTTGCGATCACGATGGAAGCGGCCGAGTTGACACTACCCGTGGTGCTGCAGCGATTGGACACGGTTCGCACCCGGCTCAGTCCTACGACCGGCGGCAGCTCTTATCATTTCAGCCAGCAGGCGATTCAGAATCTGCCGGGTGGCAACAACAATCAAATCACCCAAGTGCTGCTGCAGGCGCCTAGCGTGGCGCAAGATTCCTTTGGCGACCTCCACATTCGCGGAGAGCACGCGAACATCCAGTATCGAATCGATGGGGTTCAATTGCCGTCAAATATCGGGTTTTTTCTACAGACACAAAGTCCCCGCTTTGTGAGATCGATGGATCTGCTTACCGGCGCCCTGCCAGCCGAGTTCGGGTTCCAGACCGCGGCCGTGGTCGACATCAAGACCCGCACCGGCGGGTACGAGAACGGCGGCGATATCGAATTCTATGGCGGTCAGCGCAATACTTTGCAGCCAAGTTTCGAGGTTGGGGGAACCCGCGGCAAATTGAGCTATTTTGCAACCGGTCAGTTTCTCAACAACGATCGCGGGATCGAGCCACCGACACCGGGTCCGAGCGCCTTTCATGGCAACACGAAGCAGGGCAGTTTCTTCGGCTACGCATCCTACGTTATCAATCCGAATACACGCGTCAGCTTGATCTCGGGGACTGGGCTCGGACAGTTCAATATTCCGACCGCTTGTTGCGTGCCGCCCTCGTTCACGCTCGCCGGCGTTAACGACGTAAACCCGAACGCTTTTTCATCCAAGATGGTCCAGGAAAGTCAGGTCGAACAGAACTACTACAACATCATCTCGTTGCAGGGTACGGTCGGTTCCAATATCACGTGGCAAGTCGCACCGTTCAGCCGCTACGAGACGATCAAGTTCAATCCCGACAAGATGGGCGATCTCATTTTCACCGGAGTCGCAACCAACATCTTTCGATCAAGCTTCGTCAATGGGCTGCAGGGCGACATGAGCTATGAGCTGCCGCACAACAATACCGCTCGGGCGGGGTTCTATTTCAGCGGCGAGAGCGGGCAACTGGACAATCACGCGCTGACCTTTCCCGCCGACGAGATGGGAAATCAGACCAGCACCACACCGATCGTGGTCAAGGCCAATCAACATTTCACGACCTGGCTCTACGACGGCTATGTGCAGGACGAATGGCGGCCCAACGAGCAGTGGACCATCAATGGCGGTCTGCGTTTCGATCTGATCGACGATGTGCGTCGCAGCAACGCATTGATGCCGCGCTTCGGGGCTGTCTACATACCAT
The DNA here is from genome assembly GCA_036494985.1 of Binataceae bacterium (SeqCode). Taxonomy (GTDB): domain Bacteria; phylum Desulfobacterota; class Binatia; order Binatales; family Binataceae; genus DASXNP01. The sequence continues at coordinate 29 of DASXNP010000442.1, read as the reverse complement.
GGAAACCCACAACCCTTCACGCGGGTTAC
>DASXNP010000441.1:0-2677 GCA_036494985.1 Binataceae bacterium (SeqCode) | reverse complement strand
ACTCGAAAAATCACCTTTGATTTCGCCGATTGCGACCTTGCGTTTGTAGGTTGGCCAATTACAATGCCAATCGCTCGCGCGCTGGCGGGCAGAGGTGTTTCTCGAGATGACCAATCACAATAGGGCGTCCAATCGCGTCCTGATCGCGGCCGTCGCGCTTGCCGGATTGATGCTGTCCGGATGTTCCGGTGGACCTAAAGACGACGCGCAGAACTACATCAACAATCTAAAGCTTTTCAACTATCGGGCCACCTACGATGAACTGTCCCATGGCGATCAGCTCGATCGTACGATCGATCAATTCCTCAACAACATTCCGCTTGCGCCCGACGTCGACAAAGACTGGTTCAAATACGTACTGACGCACACCGACTATGCTTTGGGGGAACCCAAGGTCGATGGCAACACCGCAATCGTCCCGCTTACGGTCACCGCGGCGGACCTGGCGGTTTGGGAGCGAACCATCGACACACTGCCGACCGCTAAGTCATCGAGCGAAGCCCAGGCCCAGGATTCGCTTAACGCCGGAAGCTTCCCAAAGGTGACCTACAGCGACTCGATGGTGATGACCAAGCAACCCGACGGATGGAAGCTGGTGGTGAACTTTCCACAAAAAGAGAGCGTCGCGAAGATGCACAAGACCGCGCTCGACCTTTATCACAAGCATGACTACGACAAGGCGATCGCGACCTACACCGACTTGCTGGCGGAACTGGACAAGAGTCCTGCGACCGGCAACGAAGGTTTGAAGTATCTTTACGGGCGGGAATTGAAAGAGATCCAAAACGTGAAGGCGCAGATGGCCGATGCGCAGGCCTATATTCCCAAGCTGGCGCTGAGCGACGTCGACCTCAAGATGTCTGCGTCGCGGGTTCCCGGAATCTTCGGAAAGATCACAAATAGTGGGGATAAGGCGCTCGATGAAGTCCAGATGACAGTCAACTACTACGAAGGCAAGGGGAAAAAGAAGAAACAGGTCGCTACCGAAGATCACTCGGCCATAGCGACCCCTTTCACATTTACGAATTTCGCGCGGCCCGTGCTGCCCCTAGCGCCGGGCGAGACCCGCGATTTCGGTTTCAAACTGACCGCGCCGGTCGAGGTTCAGCAGCGCGCCACGCCCGATCTGGTCGTGAGTGGAGTGGTCTTCACGCAATCGTCGGCGCCGTTGCCGAAACCGGGCGCGCCGGCCGCGTCGGCAGCAGCAACCCCGGCCGGAGCAGCCTCGCCCGCGGCCAAGTAAGCGCTTAGATTAATCGCGTTTTAGACCGGGCGCCGCCCAGGGTTATAATCCTCGGGAACTTGCGCCTTTTTCGTCCGGCGAAAATGGCGCGCGACCTCCCGCTTGGGCAAACCTCCATAAAAAATGAAGATCACGATCGCGATTCCGACTTACAATCGCGCATCGACTTTGAAGCAGACTCTAGCCAGTATCGACGCCCTTGACCTCGGTGGAATCGACGCCGAATGCCTCGTGGTCGATAACCGTAGCACCGACGAAACTGCTCAGTTGGTCGGCCGTCTTGCCGACTCGACGCCCTCGCCGATGCGACGGATCGTCGAGACCCGTCCGGGCTCCAGCTACGCTCGCAATCGCGCCTTCAACGAAGCCAGGGGCGATTTCGTTTTGTTTCTCGACGACGACGCGGTGGCGGATCGAAGATGGGCGATTGAAATCTTGGCCGAGATGGAACGGCGGCGCCTCGACTGCGCATGTGGGATGGTGCTGCCGCGGTGGAGCGAGCCGCCCCCGCGATGGCTCACCCCCCGGCTCTACGCAAGGCTGGCGATCCACGATCCGGCGACCAGCGGCGATCCCTCGTGGGAGCGAATGGCGAACTATTTCAGCGCCAATGTGGCCTTTCGCCGCGATGTGCCGGCTCGCTTCGGCCGTTTCCGCGAGGATCTCGGGGTGGTCGCTGGCAATCCAATCTCGGGTGAGGACACGGAGTTGTTTTCGCGGATCGAATCGCAAGGCGGCAGAGTCGGGTTTGCGCCGTACGCTGTGGTGCACCACCTGATCGGTCCTGAGCGCCTTACTCGCGCGTACTTTAGGCGCAAGGCCTTTGCCTACGGAATCGGCAGCGCGGTCACCGGGGGGCGCCATCACAACGGTGTGGACAAGATTCTCAAGAACGCATGGCGGATGCTCGCTGCCGGCGCGCGCCACGATGCAACCGGCGTGCTCTATCACGAACTTGAATGCATCAACTTTCTCGGTTTCTGGCGGGGCCGTCTTTGGCAGAGGGGAAAGGTGTCCGATTAGCAACTAACGCAGCCGACGTGTAATTCAGCATACCCAGCTTGAGAACCGCCTCGAGGTACGGAATCAGCTCGAGTTCCGCTGCCTCGGCCAGTGTTACCCAGCGCGACTCCGCGTGCTCGTTGGGCCTAAGCCTAATTGGCTGGTAAAGCATCAACCGGCAGGCGTACAGAGCCTGCAGGTATAGGTCCGCATCGACTTTATGCAATCCGATCAGCCGCTCGATGGCTACATCCAGACCGGTTTCCTCCTTGACTTCCCGCAACAGACAACCGTCGAAACTCTCGCCCAGCGCCAGATGGCCGCCGGGAAGGTCCCAGCAGCCCGGCTTGTAGGTCATCGCGGGGGCGCGCCGCAAAACCAGAATGCGCCCGCGATTTGCGATTATGCCATGAATTCCGACCCAAAATTGAA
>DASXNP010000440.1:0-3406 GCA_036494985.1 Binataceae bacterium (SeqCode) | reverse complement strand
CGCCCATTTTATGCTACCCAGACAGGAGCGAGGAGGTAGCGATGAAAAACCTGCTTTCGAGCGCTCACCCGATACTCCCTTCACTCGACTTCGAAGAGACCGTCGCTTTCTACCAAAACTCGGATTCGATTTGTCGAATCGCTACGACAACTACCTGATTATGCAGCGCGACGGCGTAGAGTTGCATTTCTGGCCTTGCACCGATCGCAGCATCGCCGAGAACAGCGGGTGCGGTCTGCGTTCTCCGGATGTTGACGCTCTCCATGCAGGCTTTGTCACCAACGGTGTGAAGGCCGCCCCGCCGGAAGATCGGCCATGGAACATGCGCGAACTCTACCTGATCGATCCCAGCGGAAACCTGCTTCGGATCGCCAGCTATCGCCCGAAGAGCAGCCAAGGCTGACGCTATTGCTTCAATTGAACCGAAGGATCGACGCCGCGATGCCTCGCTCAAGCAAAGTCACGCCGCCCCGCGCCGTGGGGAGCCAAAATCACCTCCAAACCGTCCGCAAAATCGCGTTGGCTCTGCCCGGGGTCGAAGAAGGAACCTCATACGGCACCCCCGCCTTCCGAGTTGCTAAAAAATTCATCGCCCGCCTCTGGGAAGATGGCGAAACCCTTGTCATCAGGATCGACGTCGCCCACCGCGAAATCCTCATAGCTGCCGATCCCGCAACCTTCTTCATCACCGACCACTATCGCAATTACCCCGCGATTCTCGTCCGCCTCGCTGTAGTCCATCCCGCTCAGCTGCGCGACCTGATCGAAGAATCATGGCGGCGCAGCGCCCCCAAAAAACTCGTGGGCTCGCCCCGGTCCTAGCTTCGGGCTGGTCTCATTGCTCTGGGGAAGCGGGCTACGGGCCTTCGCTGGTCTCCTTGCCGGAGCACTCTTACTGCGGCGCTGACTTCTCCTGGCACTGGTCGCGTATCTGGGACAATGAAATTTTCGCACCGTTAGAGTCGCGCTTAATGACCGCTATACTGCTGCGATGGTTTCGCTCTTCCGCCCCAATATCGAATCGATGGAGCCCTACATTCCTGGCGAACAACCGCGCCCGGGCGGACGGTTGATCAAACTCAACACCAACGAAAATCCCTATGGTCCCTCCCCGAAGGTCCGTGCCGCCGTGCGCCGCGCTGTGGCCAACTCCGACCTTCGTCTCTATCCGCCTCCGAATTCCGACCGGCTTATCGCCCGGGCTTCCAAAATCTACCACCTCCGGCCAAACATGATTCTGGCCGGCAACGGCTCCGACGAACTTCTCGCGATGCTTTTCCGCGCCGCCCTCGATTACACCACGCGTGTTGCTTGGGCCTATCCGACCTATTCTTTGTATGACACCCTCGCCGCCACCCAGCAGGCTCGCATCGTCCGTGTACCCTATCCGCGCGATTGGACGCTTCCCGTCCCGGCTCTGGTCAAGGCGCGCGCCAACCTCACCATCGTATGCAATCCAAATTCCCCGTCGGGTACCTTCACCCCAATCCGAGCGCTTCGCGACCTCGCCGCTCGCTTGCAACCGCGCCTGCTTGCCGTCGATGAAGCCTACGTCGACTTCGCCGAGGCGAGCGCGCTCTCGATGATCCGCGACTTTCCCAACCTAATCCTCCTGCGGACGCTCTCCAAGTCGTTCTCGATGGCCGGTGCGCGCGTCGGACTCGCCTTTGCTCATTCGCGCATCCTCCGCGGTCTTTTGACGGTGAAGGACTCCTACAACCTGAGCCGCCTGGACATCGCCGCGGCCTGCGGTGCGCTCGACGATCTCCAATGGAGCAAGCGCAATATCGCTCGCATCCGGGCCACGCGCGATCGCACGATCACCGCGCTGCGCAAGCTCGGCTTCGAAGTGCCAGATTCCTCGGCCAATTTCATTTTGGTAAGAATCCCCGCCAAGCCAAGCGGCGCGACCGCGAAGGCTAGCTTCGCATCGAGCAGGCCGATCGCGCGGACTTCCGATCTCGCCGCCGCCGGCGTTCGCGCCCGCTTCCGCGATGGCTCACTGCAATCGGCCGCCGCGGGGTTGCGCAGGCATGGCGTGCTCGTCCGCTTTTTCCCCACGCCCGAATTACGCGATTCGCTCCGCATCACGGTCGGGACGCCTGCCCAGATGAAACTTCTGGTCCGCGTCTTAGGCACTATTCTTTGCTGACGATCAGCCTGCACCAGCGTCGCGCAATTGCGAGTTAAAACGTTAGGCAGAAACGACCGAAAAGTGGCGGTCTACGAAGTTGACAGAGGGTACAACCAACTGGGGTCCGCGGTCGTCGTTAGACTAGGTTGGCGGGTAGGTTCATGGCTGAACAGAGTCTGTACCCGAGGATTTCGGCCCCCTTGGGGGATTGAGATCGCGCGCCTAGGCGGCGTGCGATAAATCCTAAAGGCGCGGTTGCCAGGGCGGCGCCCTTCTTAGCTCACCGCGAGTCGAAAGGGTGCTGTTCGAAAGGTGGTAGCGGCGGCCGGGGGTGCTCGAACTCCACCGCGAACGAACCATTTTCGAAAGACTGCGGACTAGAAATCGAAGACGTTCAAGTCGGATGCGATTCCCGACCGCCGCGCCGCTGACGGGCGAGCTTCGTGCCGTCGGGAACTGGAGTTTCCAATCAGGTGCGATCGCCTGGGAATTGACAAGACTCCCACCCGATCCCGTTTTCGCGTTGGTCGCTTTGCTATACTTTACTCGTCCTATGGTCCGAATCGCGACGAGCAAAGTGCGCAAAGATCAGGGCACAGGGCACGAAGATGCCCGGGAGCAAGCCCTGGAGCTGGGGCGCAAAGCGACCGAGGTTATCTCGACCAGCGAACTCGCCGACAAGCTTCGCGAGGGACGGCCGCTTCGCATCAAGCTCGGGATGGACCCGACCGCTCCCGATCTGCACTTGGGCCATTCGATTACGCTCAGGAAGCTGCGTGACTTTCAGCGAGCCGGCCACAAGGTGATCTTCCTGGTCGGGGATTTCACGGCGATGATCGGCGATCCCACCGGACGCTCGGAGACGCGCAAACCGCTGACACGCGAGGACATTCAGACCAATGCCGAGACCTACCAGCGGCAGGTTTCAAAGATTCTGGATCCTTCCAAAACCGAGATTCGCTTCAACAGCGAATGGATGGACAAGCTCGATTTGCGGGACCTGATCAAAATCGCCGCCAATCTTAGCGTCGCCCGCATGCTCGAGCGCGACGATTTCGAAAAGCGACTGGCCGAGCAGCAACCGCTTTTTCTTCATGAGCTGCTCTACCCGCTGGTGCAGGGCTATGACTCGGTGGCACTGGGAGCGGACGTCGAGCTCGGCGGCACCGATCAGAAGTTCAACTTGCTGGTTGGACGCGAGCTGCAACGCGCGTTCGGGCAAGCGCCGCAAGTGGTGATGACGATGCCGCTGCTCGAAGGGCTCGACGGCGT
>DASXNP010000439.1:0-1500 GCA_036494985.1 Binataceae bacterium (SeqCode) | reverse complement strand
CGCAAGCCTCGGGCGCCAAAGTGATCGCTCTCGCTGACACCGGCGTGGACGCGATCAACGCCATCCGCCAGGCGGCGGAATTCCAGATCGTCGGGCCCGACAGGCGGCTCGCGGCGCTCTTCCTGCAGATCACCGACATTGATGCGCTCGGACTGAACGCGGCGCAGGGTCTTATCCTTTCCGAGGCCTTCTATTGGGATCTCAAGGATCAGACGCGCGCCTTCGCCACGCGCTTCGCCGAACGGATGGGCGGCAAGATGCCGACCGAGGACCAGGCCGCGGCCTATTCGGCGACGCTGGCCTATCTGCGCGCCGTCAAGACAGCGGGGACCATCGAGGGCGACAAGGTGGTCGCCGAAATGAAGAAATCGCCGATCGACGATCCTTTATTCGGTCCTGTCGTCGTGCGCGCCGATGGCCGCGCCACGCACGCGATGTACGTGTTCAAGGTCAAGTCGCCGCAACAATCCAAGAGCAGGTTCGACGTCTATGATCTGATCGAAACGATTCCGCCCGAAGCCGCCTTCCGGCCGCTCGATCAAGGCGGCTGCGCACTCGTGAAGTGACTGGGCGATTGGAGCGTATCGCTTGAAGGTGATCGGAGGAACGTTATGAGCGAAGAGTCCAAAGAGCGCGTCTATGAACCAGACGAGATCGCGGCGCGGCTCAAACGCGAGCTTCCGCATTGGCGCTACGAAAACGGCTGGATCAGGCGGACTTTCCGCACCTCAGGCTGGAAGGGCACGCTGATGGTGATCAACGCGGTCGGCCACCTCGCGGAAGCCGCCTGGCATCATCCCGATCTCGCCGCGTCCTACGCTTGGGTCGAGGTGAAGTTGCAAAACCATAGCGCCAAGGGGATCACCGACAAGGACTTCGAACTTGCGCGCAAGATCGAGGACTTCGTTTCTTGGCGCCCTGGCAAAGAAGGCGGCGCGCTCGAAGGAACGCCCGCCGGCGATCAGCGGTTCGCCTATATCAAGTACGATGACAAGTGACCGATCGGCATTGTGAGCGAAGCGCTAAGCGGATTCCCGGAGAATCATGCATTAACGGGCTTCAACCCGCATAGCTACGAGGCACAGAAAAGAAAAGTCCGCGCTTCATGTGGCGCCGCGAGCTAGCGCGGCTGATGTGAGCGGAGACGCCGAGGACGATCACGGAAAGTGTTCGCTATCTCGAACGGCAGATGCAGAGTGCACAATTGACGGGCGCCGCATCCCTGCTGATGGTGTGAAAGTCGGCGGATCGCCGACGGGATTAAGGTGGATTAAGTACCGCTTAACCTCCTTAGGATCGGAACCGGGAGCGAAAGATGCGGTCACTTTCACATGTTGGGTTTGCCGCAGCGGTCTTACTGTCGCCCGCAGCAGCGCTCGCGGCATCCGGGCAGTGCCTAGGCGATGCCTCGTCAGGCCCCTGGACGGTTCGCTGCGGTCAACAACAAGCGAACGTCCTCTGCATTGACTCGATGCAGACATGGGGCAGTGCGGTCGGTGT
>DASXNP010000438.1:0-3009 GCA_036494985.1 Binataceae bacterium (SeqCode) | reverse complement strand
GAGGTTCGCATTGAGCATCTTCAGCGCATCCTCAGGGTCGCTCACCTTCAGGCGGCGTACTTCACTGTTGGGCACCACCCAAAGCGACTGATCGCCGATCTTGAGATCTGACAGCCGTCCTGTGAGCGAGTCCATCAGGCCGGCGGCGAGGGTCTCGTTCTCCGGATTGCTTCCGATGTTCTCGAAGGGAAGCACAGCGACGTGTTGCTGACTGGAGCCAGCATCCTTCATCTGTACTTTGTGGTGCCAAAACCAGATAAGTATGGAGGCGACGAGGATCGCGACGGCGGTCAACGTTAGCGCGAGCAGCTTGTACCCCTCGGGGGCAGAGGCCGGCGCAAGCGCAGAGCGTGACGCGATCTCCCGAACCCTGCGAGCCTCTGCACGTCCGGCGAAGGATTGCGGCCGAACTCCGTTTGTTGTCGCGGCATCGGCCGGCAGGCTCTCGCGCGCGCTCTTGAGATCGGCAAGAAGCTCGTCGGCGCTGGAATAACGCTGATTCGGGTCTTTGGCGAGGCATCGATAGACGATCGCCTGCAAAGCCGCGGGAACCGATTCGACACCCTCCGGCGCGTCGTTGAGTATGGCGAACATGATGGCGGGCATGGTGTCGCGAGTGAACGGATTGCGTCCGGTCAGCATCTCGACGAACGTCACAGCGAGCGACCACAGATCGGTTCGCTGATCCACATTCCTGCCCATCGCCTGCTCCGGCGACATATAGGCGACTGTGCCCGTAGTACCTGTAAAGGTCGCTGTCGCCGCCGACGCAGCCTGCGCCAGACCGAAATCCACGATCTTCACCACGTTGCTGTTGGTGACCATCAGATTCGACGGCTTAATATCGCGGTGAACTATCCCGTGCTGATGCGCTTCGCGCAACCCTTCTGCTGCCTGGATGACCATATCCAGAGCGATGGCCGGTGCGAGCGGTCCTCTGTTCAGGCGTTCGGCGAGTGAGGCGCCTTCATAGAACGCCATCGCAATGAAGTGCGTACCGGAGACCGTCGTACCCACTTCATAGATGACTCCAATGTTCTGGTGATCGAGCGAGCAGGCAGTGCGCGCCTCGCGGAGAAGCCGTTCTTCGTCGCGCGCATTCTGCACGGCTGGAAGCACCTTGATGGCGACCGTGCGCTGAAGATGGATGTCTTGCGCTCGATAGACAACACCCATGCCACCAGCGCCTGCGACTCCCAGGATCCGGTACTGATCGGCAATGAGATCGCCTTCCGCGAACCGCGGTTTTAGGTCCAGCATGGCCCACCTCAAGATGGGTGGCGCGAACGGGGCGCGAGTACACCGATACTAAGGGAGGACCGAACTCCGGCGCAAGCTATTGATTTAACATCCGTTCTCGGAATCCTGCGTGGGGCTGTCCATGAATGTATTATTTCGTGTCTATGCCATTGGTAGCCGCAAAGACACGGCTGGGACCGTACGAAGTCCTTGCCATGCGGGGTTCCGGGGGAATGGGCGAAGTCTATGAAGCCCGCGACACGCGCCTCGACCGTATCGTCGCCATCAAGGTATGCAAGGGGCGATTCACAGAGCGCTTCGAGCGCGAAGCGCGAGCCGTCTCCAGCCTGAATCATCCGCACATCTGCGCTCTTTATGACATAGGCCGCGAGAACTCAATCGAGTTCCTGGTCATGGAGTACCTGGAGGGAGAGACGCTTGAAGCGCGGCTCCGAAAAGGGCCATTGCCGATCGAAGAGGCGCTCCGGATCGCGACCCAGATCGCCAGTGCCCTTGACGCCGCCCATCGCAAAGGAGTGACTCACCGGGACCTCAAACCAGGCAACGTCATGCTGACCCGCGGCGGGGCCAAGCTGCTTGATTTCGGGTTGTCCAAAATTGCGGAGCCCTTGGGAACGGACATCCTGGGTCTCACGGTATCGCAGCCAATCACAACCGAAGGAACGATTCTCGGCACCCTTCAATACATGTCTCCGGAGCAACTCGAAGGCAAGGAGACTGATGCACGGTCAGATATCTTCTCCTTCGGCGCAATGCTTTACGAGATGATTACGGGCCGCAAAAGTTTTGAGTGTTCCAGCCAGGCGAGCCTGATTGCGGCAGTGATGTCGGTGAACCCGCCGCCTGTTTCGACGATCCAGCCGACGGCCTCGCCGGCGCTCGATCGCATCGTCCAGAGATGTCTTGCGAAGTCACCGGACGATCGATGGCAGAGCGCGGGCGATCTGCAGAGTGAGCTGGAATGGATATCGGAGGCGGGCTCAAAGGCTGGGATACCGGCGCCGGTTGCGGTGAGACGTCGCAGTCGCGAGCGGCTGGCATGGATCGTGGCGGCCCTGGCTGGGGCAGTGCTGCTCGCATCGTTGACCGCGGCCTACATGCGAAAGAAGCCTGCCGAGGCCGTGGAGGTTCGTTTCCAGATACCTGTACCGGATAAGCTGAACTTCTATTGGTACGATCTGCCTGCGGTTTCGCCCGACGGCGAACGTATCGCTTTTACCGCCTCGGCCACCACGGTCGACGCCGAAAGACTTTTCGTTCGTTCTCTGAATGCAACAACCACGACGGAGATCCCGACACCCGGATCTAACGTCATTGGTCCCTTCTGGTCACCGGATGGACGGCAGATCGCATTCTTCTCACGCGGCAACCTGCAGAAAGTGGATCTTTCGGGAGGGTCACCCGTCACCATCTGTACATTCGACACTCAGTCCGGCCGCTTCGGCGGAACATGGAATCGCGACGGGGTCATCCTCGTTGCACACACGTTCATCCTCTACCGCGTGGATGCGGCCAATGGCGAGCCGAAGCCGCTGCGCCCATTCGCGGAGGGCGAAACCGGGCAGTTGTGGCCCTCGTTTCTGCCGGACGGAAACCATTACCTTTATCTCTCGAGGAGCGATCGGCCCGATCGGCAAGGTATCTATGCCGCTTCGCTGGACTCGAGCGAGCGCAAGTTCATCGTTGCCACGAGTGCCCAGGCCGTTTATGTGGAACCGGGTCAGTTGCTGTTCATGAGAGGGGACGTGC
>DASXNP010000437.1:0-4351 GCA_036494985.1 Binataceae bacterium (SeqCode) | reverse complement strand
ATCGATTTCGTCAGGCGCGTCGCCGAACTGGCCGAGAAGGCGGATCATCATCCCGACATCTACATCAACTACACGCGGGTAACCTTCAGCTGCACGACCCACAGCGAGGGCGGGGTGACGAAGAAGGACCTCGAACTGGCAAACGAAATCGAGCGGGCCTTCAACTCTAAGGCGTAGGCGGTCGCCTTGGGGGCGGGTGCGGCTAACCTTTGCGCGGCACGAAATGCTGCACACCGGCGCCGGAGCGATCGATCTCGCGGATCAGGTCTGCCAGATCGTCCGGGTTTGAGACGAAATCGATCTCCGATGAGTCCACCACCAAAAGGGGTGTTTCGTCGTAGTAGAAGAAGAAATCGCGATAGGCTGATGATACGCGCTCCAGGTAATCGAAGCTGATGAACCGCTCGAAGTCGCGGTTGCGCTTGCGCAGACGCTCGGCCAGCACCTGGGCGCGCGCCGCGACATACACGACCAAGTCCGGCTTCGCCATCCGCGCGTCGAGCATTCGGTAGACCTGGTCGTACAGGGCGAATTCATCCGCGGCGAGGTTGAGCTGGGCAAAGATTCGATCCTTCGCAAACAGATAGTCCGCCACCGTCCCCTGCGCGAAGAGATCTTGCTGGGCGAGCTCACGCTGCTGCCTATAGCGGGTCAACAAAAAGTAGAGCTGAGCCGTAAAAGCGTACTTATCCGCATCCTGGTAGAAGCGGGCGAGGAACGGATTTCCGGTCGCATCCTCGAGAATCAGACGCGCGCTTAGCTCTCGCGATAGCGCTTGCGCCAAGCTGGTTTTGCCGACGCCGATAGGACCTTCGACCGCGATGTAGCCACGTTGCCGCCGCACCCGCTAACGGTTCTCCGCAACCCAACCGAGATCATCCGAGCTATGTGCGGATCGCAACCGCCGTCCGCCTCATGAACGGTGTTTGGCGAGCGCTTTCGCTTTGGCGCGCAGCTTGGCGACTTCGGCGTCGGGCGCGCCCGCGCCCTCGAGCATATCGGCTGCGTTGCTGTAGTTGGTCTCATCGGGAGGGGTGCGCGACATATAGACCTCCGCGAGCTCAATCTTGGCGGTCTTGTTGTCCGGATCCACGGTCAAGACTTCATTGAGGATTTGGAAGGGCCGATCAGGTGTGCCGCCGGACTTCGCCGCCGCATTGATCGACTTCATCAACGGATCCGCGGCAGGATCCAGCTGCGGCTGCTGGGTTGCCTGAGCGATCAGCAAATAAGCTCTGATCCCGAATGCGTAGTCGTTGATCGCATCCGGGTACTTGCCCTGCTTGGCAAGGTCGTCGGCTTGTTGCTGGATCATCGGCGCCGCCTTCTGCAGCGCTTCGACCGCCTTTAGGTGCGCGCTCTTCTCCTTGGTCTGGGTTAGAATATCCTTCAGGGTCTTGATGCCCTCTTCTACCTGTCCCGACTTGACCTCTTCGAGCGCCTTGTCGGCTGAATTGGCCAGTTCCTTCATTTGCCGGTAGTAGCGGGCCTTGTTCATTATCTTCTGATCGGTTGGATCGAGCTGCGAGGCAGCGTCGTATTCGCGCGCCGCACCCTCGCTGTCGCCGAGGTACTCGTCCACGTGCGCCAGAGATTTGTGCGCGTCGAGCAGACTTGGATCCAGCGCCACCGCCTGTTGCAGTTCGGACTGAGCGCCCTTTAGATCGCGCTTCTCGAACAAATCCTCGGCGTGGTACAAATGCTGCTTGGCCTTCGACATGCAGCCAACAATGGCGGACGCCAGTGCCATGGTTGAGACCACGAGCAAAAGCTGCGTTTTGTTTAGTCGCATCGGCGAATTTTCCTTATTTTTCGGCCACTGACCGGGATTCGGGAAGAGTCTTGAAGATGTACTAGCGAAATGTCAAGGCGAAACGCCGCCCGAAACCCGCGGCCTCGCCAACCACACCGGACATTTGAGGGGAACCGATGAGGGGAACCGAGTGACGCAGGTGCTTAGCCGCGCTTGCCATGCCAAAGGCGGGGCGCTGAGCCTTACCGGGCGGGCGCCGAGCCGCCGCTTAGGCTTGACGGCGAACGTCGGGCGTCGGAGCCTCTTCCAGCTCCGCCGGCGTTGGCGCGAATTGGATAATTGGTGCGGAGGGGGGCACCAGTCGCAGTGACGGTTCACGCTTGAAGGCATCGAGGAGGCGGCGCGAGATCTCGTCGGCCACTGAGGCTTGACTGCGAACGTCGACCGGATAGTTCACCGAGATCTGTACGCCTGAGGCAGTCACGTCGATTCGGGCATGCGGCCGCGGTGCATCGACGTGCAGGTTCAAGCGTCGCTCCATGTCTCTCGAATCGCGCCGAGCCTGATCGCGGTACTTCGCGAACACGTCTTCGACGACTTCGAGCATGGTTTTCTCGGCGAGCCGATAGTCGCATTCCGGCCCGATCGTCAGAGTAACATCACGCCAGGTGAATACGGTGCCATATCCACGGTTTACGAACTTCTCTTTGAACACCGCCGAGTTCGGCAACACCGCCACCCGACCGGTGGGGCCTTGCTCGCCATGCTCGCCACCGAGTTCGAGAAGACTCAACTTGGTCAAGCCGATATCAAGCACCTCACCCCGTACTCCCATAAGCTCGACCCAATCACCAACCTTGATGCCGAAGCGGCCGCTGATCCTGAAGTAGCCCGCCGCCGAAAGGATAACGTCCTGCAGCGCGATAGCGATTCCGGCTGCGCCGAAACCGATCACGGTGGCGAGCGAACCGAGTTCGCTTAAGAAGTTTACTAGCAAAACAACCACAACCAGGATTCCGATCAGCACGTTGCGCAGCTTCAACACCTGGCGGCGACGGCGAACGTCGTCGATGTAGTGGTAGGTGAGCCGGCGCCAAACGTGCGCAAACAGAAATATCGCCAACAACGCGGCGCCCAGTATCCCAAACTGCCACAGCAGTTCCTTCACGGCGGCGAATTGTCGTTGCTCGATGCCGGCATGCCAATGGCTCAAGCCGTTCTCGAAATCCTCAAGCAGCAATTCAGCCTTCGACAGCGGAAGCATCGCGTTCGACAACAATTTTCTTTGTGCGAGGAGATCTTGAAACTCCTGCTGGCGCTGCTTGAGTGAGCCCGCGCTCGTGCCGACGTCGGTGGCGGAGGCGAGTGCGGTGGCGCGCGCCTCGATCGCCTTCATTTGCGGACGGCTATCCTCGATCCGCTTCGCCACCTCCTGGCGCAGCCGCAGCGTCGCGGCGGAACGGTTCTCGACGTCGTTTTGCTGGCGTTGGAAGTTGAGCCAGGTTTGGATCAGAGCGACCACCCCGGTCTCGTTGTTCACTTTCGCGGCTTGACTAGGCGGAGGCGCGGCCGGGATCTTTACGGGCTGGGAAGATAGCGCGCCAGTCTCGACGGCCGGCAGGATCGATTTTTCGAGCCCATCGATCTGCGCCATGAGCGAATCCTTCGGACCGGGCTGCGAACCATTCTCGAACTGGGCGAGAGTTGCCAGGAAATCGGCGCGTGCCTCCTCCAGCTCCAACTCGTTCTGGGCTCCCGCGAGTTGTTGGTTGATGCCGTCGCGATCTTTTCGAGGCGCCGTGGCCAAGCGCTTTTTCAACGATTCGATTTTGCGCTTTGAGGCCTCTAGCTCCTGGTCGACAGCTGCCCGCTGCTGAAGCAAATGGTTAGCGCGCGGACTGATTTCCGCTGCCGAGGGCTCCTGCTTCGCTTTGATTAGCGAGGCTTTGGCGCGAGCATTTTCGAAAATTAGCTTCATTATCTGCTCAGCGTTCTCCCGGGTGCGGGAGGCGAGCAGTGCCTCGGTCGGAGAATCCACCAGCGGGTCCGCCTGACTCAATTGATACCAATCGATCGCCCCGCCAAGGAACTTGATTAACTCGACTTCCTGAACCCGCAGCCTGGCCGCCGCGCTTGCGGGCGCCGATTCAGGGGGGTTTGACGACTTTAGCTTGGTGGAATCGGAAGTTGCTTGTGGGACCGCTTCGGCGGCGGCCTTTTGCGTGACTGGGGCAGAAGCGCTTGCCGACGGGGAAGCCACCGCGGCGGCAACCGCCGCACTGCTTGCGGCGGCCGAGACCGGCTTCGTCAAGACGGAGTTATCTGCGGCCCAGCTCAAAGAGGCTGTCGCCACCAGCAGGATGATCGCAAGGCGCAGGCCCCAAGAGCCAAAGAAGGTCGAATCCAACAACCCGCAATAGGATCGCTTCGCCGATTTCGCCGCACCAGCCACGCTGGTGCGATCATACCGTCTGCTGCGACGGGCTGTAATACGCATCATAGGTGCAACGCGCTGCGAACCGAGGGCTCGAGGGAGACCGGGCGGATGGGAAAATGGCTATTCGGCCATCGGTAGCGCGAAATGGACCTGTTCCGTCG
>DASXNP010000436.1:0-5223 GCA_036494985.1 Binataceae bacterium (SeqCode) | reverse complement strand
CTGGCCCATCGGCCGCAATAGGGCCACACTCCATGAAAACCTCCGCCTAGTCTTGTTTCTCTTTACCGCAACAGTCTCGAGGCTGCGTGTTTCGAGCGAAGCGGCTCTGATCGGCTTACGATCCGATCCTCCGAAACCAGTGGCCTCGCCTTTCGCAAACACGAAAAGAGAGGCACATGATCGTCGCAAGGAATTCTGGTGGCGAAAGGACTGGTGAGGCGCAATGGGCGCGGGCTCATCGGCAAACGCTCCAGGAACGACTCGAGGCGCAGGGATACGCGCCATTCACACTCCGCCAATACCAATCGATCACCGGCCGCTTTTGGGCGGCAATCGAGAAACGCACGGTTGGTGCGGGCACCGCGACATCGCTCTAAGACGAACACGATGACGTGTTCCGCATCTTCTTAGAGCCCGAGTCGGTTGTGAGTAAGCTGCTTTCCGTCTTAAAGGTTTCAGGCCTCCAGCAACTGGGAGGTATCCGAGGGATCGTCGGCGATCTCGGTTAAAAGAGCACCTCTTCCAATCGCGAGACCAACTCGGCGCGTTTCTCCCGTTTCAATCCACTTAGATTTTTCTCCCGCCACTTGACCGCCGGAAGGTCGGCCGCTTCAGTAAGGCCAAGGAGGAACCAGTCTGGCTGTCCCTTCTCGAACGATATCAAAAATCGGCGATGCTCCTCTGGCATCTGTCCGACAACCAGGTCGATCATTTCCTCTCTCGTTTCAATCAAGTCGCGCAGCGAGACGGGCTCGGCGGTCATCCCTTCGAACCCGCGCTCGAATTCTTTGCTGATGTCTCGCCCGTTCCCTCTCAATACTTCGAACATCGGCCGGTCGTGGCTCACGAGATAGATGATGAATGCGCGACGCAAAGAATCCTCAATACCCTCATTTTGTAAAAGATGACGCACGTCGAACAAATCGCGCGGATGCTGCCGATGGAGAGCCGCCATGATTTTTTCCGCCATAAATGTCAGGAAAAGAAACCAGGCGCGCCTCGGCAAATCCGTTGATCTCTCCGATCGAGGCCGAAGTAGATTGCTGCGATCCAAATGCAGGTGATTCTCGATGGACGAGCTGCGGAAGACTGGATGAATCCTCAGGAAGTGAGATCCTTTGCGACTGAAATCAGCTACTGGTGGCAGTCCCGATTATCGGTTGTCGTTAGCCCCGCTTCGTCACTAGTGAATAATCTGGAGAATGACGGCCGAAGCCCCTGGCGCCAAGTAGAACCTTCCGATACAACGAAGCCTTTTTTAGTGCGATCGATCCTGACTCGCGGCTTATGGTCCTTCTCCGTTTTTTCGAACCCTAAAGTCTCTCTAGCGCGGAGTTCGTCGGTTTTGCGTGGTTGGAAAAGAGTCTTCAGGAGGGTTCCCTTGCTCTAACATTCCTGAAGTCTCCAGCATGGGTCCCTGCTCGCTCCGATCCTCGTTCCCAAGCGATCTTTAAGAAGGTCGGCCTACCAGAGTAGGCACTGGCGGACGGCCGACCCTGACGCGGACAGGTCGCGAGCCTTCACAGAGCTTGACGTGTGCAGTCACTGCGTTAGCTGCTCGAGGAGTTGAGCAGCGCCTTGGCGTCCTTCAGGTCGGCGGTGTCGAAGCCCTCGGTGAACCAGTTGTAGATTTGGGCCACCATCGCGCGCGCCTCGTCGCGCTTGCCCTGTTGCGTGAGCAATCGCGCAAGGCTCGTCGTCGCGCACAGTTCATATGACTTAGCGCTCATCTTCTGAGCGAGAGCGATGGCTTCGCGGAAGTCGGCCTCAGCGTGCTCGTTCTGACCAAGTTTGAGCTGAAGTTCGCCTCGACACGTCAGAGCAGCGGCTTGGTTGACGAGTTCCTCTGGGTTCGCCCGGAGCGCCTCCTCGATTGTGGCGAGCGCGTCATCAATAGTACCGTCGAGAGCCTGAGCCTCCGCCAAGCGCGTGAGATGGGCAGTGATCCCACCCTTTCCCCGATCGCGCCGATGCCGCCTGTTTCCATTGCGTGTGGTTCTTGCGGGCGGAGCCGAGTGCATTCGCGATGGCGCAGAAGTGTTTAAGCCTCATGAAGTGGTTCGAACGAATCGACGCGATGGGCTATGGCGACGTCAAGCCGATGGTGGGGGACGAGGCTCTCAAGATTGCGAAGGAGAGCACGCCTGCGACGAAACCATCTGCGGACAGTAGCGACCCCAGCGGGCTCCGGCCCGGGGCGCGGGTCTCGGTGACACCAGAAGACTACGGCTTCTATCTGGTGACGGGTATCGTGGTCGCGAGTTCGACTTACGAGATTGCCATTGAGCGCGACGATTCGCAGCTCGGGAAGATTGTGAATCACTTTCCGAAGCTGGGCTTCCGGATCGCTGCAGCGTAGCGGGGAAATTCGCAGCCTGCGCCGAGATCGATCGCAGCTCCCAGGTCGGCAGGAAGTTCCTTTCTGCCCCCTGTGTCCTCGGCGCCTGGTCTCGTTACAATAGACGGGTGCTGTGCGGGTCTTGTGGCAGCAGTAACGCCGAGGGACGTAGTTTCTGCGGCCAATGCGGGGCGGCGCTCGAAGTTGCCTGCTCCGTATGCGGCGCCAGCAACCGCGCCGATGAGAAGTTCTGCGGTGGCTGCGGTGAGTCGCTGTCTGGGCGCTCGAATTCATCGTTAGGTTCGAGGACGGTTAGCGCGGGCGCGCGATCCGCCGCGGCACAGCCGCAGATGGAATCGATTGCCGGCGGGCGCTATCGCGTGCGGCGAATCCTGGGCGAGGGCGGCAGCAAGGTCGTCTACCTCGCCCACGACGAGAGGTTGGCTCGCGATGTGGCGGTTTCCTTGTTCCGGGTCGAAGGGCTCGACGACGCCGGGCGCGCGCGAGTTTTGCGCGAAGCCCGCGCGATGGGCCGTCTCGGCGACCATCCTCACATCGTCGGCATCTACGACATCGGGGAAGCGGAGCAGGGCCGCCCGTACATCGTCAGTCAATATGTGCCTGGCGGATCGCTTAGCGATTTGCTGCGCCGCGCGCCCGGCCATCGTTTGCCGGTCAGCGATACCATTCGCATAGCCGAACAGCTGTGTCTTGCAGTCGAATATGCGCATTCGCTCGGTATCGTCCATCGCGACATCAAGCCCGCCAACGTATTTCTTGCCGGCGACGGTACGCCGCTGCTCGGCGATTTCGGCCTTGCGATTGCGCCCGATCAATCACGCATCACGTCGCATGGGATGCTGGTCGGGACGGCTGCGTACCTCTCGCCCGAGCAGGCGCTGGCGCGCGCGCTCGAGCCGCGGAGCGATCTCTATTCGCTGGGCGCGCTGATCTACGAATTGCTCACCGGGCGCCCGCCCTTCATCGGCGACGATCTGATGGCGATCGTCTCGCAGCACGTCAACGCGGTCCCGGAACCGCCCTCGAAGCATGCTCCCGGCATCTTCCCGGCGCTTGATGCGCTGGTGCTGAAACTGCTCGCGAAGACGCCCGCGGAGCGGCCCCTGAGCGCGGCGGTGGTTCGAGAGACGCTTCACACCATCGCGGGCTCGTCACGGGGCGCGATGGATCTGATGGCGTCGACCGTAATGGTCGAGCGGCCAAACCTTAGCGGCCACGCGGCTCCCGATGGGACCGTGAGCATCATGTTTTCGGACATCGAGAACTCCACGCTGATCATCGAGAGGCTCGGCGATCTGCGCGCGCAGGAGGTCTTTCAAATCCACAATCGTGCGATTCGCGAGCAGGTCGGAAAGCAGGGCGGCTACGAAGTCAAAAGCATGGGCGATGGTTTCATGGTTGCGTTTTCGAGCGCGCGCCGCGCTTTGTTGTGTGCGGTCGAGATCCAGCAATGGCTAGCCGCGTATTCGACGCAGCATCCAGACGCGCCGCTGCGGGTACGCATCGGCCTCAATACGGGCGAAGCGATCCGTGAGGCGGGGGACTTTTTCGGTAAGACGGTGGTCCTGGCGGCGCGAATCGGCGCGGCCGCCGGCGGTGGACAGATTCTGGTGTCAGCGACCTTCAAAGCGATGACCGAGAGCGCGGGCGATATTCGCTTTGGCGGTGGCCGTGATCTGAATCTCAAGGGACTCAGCGGTTCGTATCGCGTTTTCGAGGTGCTGTGGGCGGCTCCCGAGAAGGCCGATAAAGTCATCGAGTTGCCGCCCGACCGGGCGGCGCCTGCCGGGCGTGAGCCCACTCCGATTCCCCGGGCCGCGCGAGGAGGTCGTGAGAGAGAAGGAAGCCTCGAGCGGGACCGCTTCGTATTCGGCGAAGTTCGGCAACCTGCACCCCGTAGCGATGATGGGCGCAGCACTCGCCGTTCTGATCGCCGCCGTCGCAGACTGAGGATAGGCTTGGTCGTTCTGCTGCTGGTCGCGCTTTCTCAGGGAATCAACCGCTGGAGACGTTACCGAGAGGAAAATCTTGGGCAGCAGACCGTGGCGCCCGCCCAGCCCGGCCAGACAATTCCCGGGCCGGCGCCCGAGCGCAGTCCCGAATCCAGCCCCGCGGCCGAGCCCGCACCGCCGATGGTGGTGAAACCGAACACGCCGAACCAGGGAAAAGTGGCATCGACGAAGACACGAAGTGCGCCGCCGCCGTCGCTCCCGCGATCGAAGACGACGATCATTTCTTCGGAGGCACCGTCCGGGGACGAGTCTGCGACGGAAAGCGCTCCGTCCGCCGGCGAAGCCCCGTCACAATGTGTGCCGACGCCCCATCGCTACAACATTGAGGTGAGTGCGGTAAGCGAGAAGAGCGAGGCGGACGCGATGGTCGGGCGCATCGCAGTGCTCGGATTCAAAGCCTGCGAGAAAACCAGAACGGTCGACGGACAGACGCAGTATGCGGTGCGAATCGGCCCCTATAAGACCGCGGACGAAGCCGCGGCGGCCCAAGAGAAGCTGCACGAGCAGTACAAAGCGGCTTACTCGGAGCCGTAGTTAGCGCTATCTGGTTTCTTAATTGGGCCGCCGGGGCGAGGACGTCACCCCGGACATTCGGGCATCGGACTCTGCCGGTTGCGATAGGGAAGCCGCGCGCCTCGTCGCAGCTGGCTGCACAGACGGAACATTGGATATTGGCTGGAAATTCCGTTCGGCGAAAATACGGGAATCAAGATATGGAACAAGTATTACAACTGGCCGTTGTCGTCTTCGGTGCATTAGCCACCGGTGGCCTGATGGTCAACTGGATAGGCCTTGGGCGCGCAATGTCTCGCCTCTCGGCCTCGACCTATGTTGAATTCCATCAAGCCACCA
>DASXNP010000435.1:0-3167 GCA_036494985.1 Binataceae bacterium (SeqCode) | reverse complement strand
GTGGCAGTATCATCCGCAAATGCGCGAGCTGACTGGGCTCGCAAGAGCGTTTCCCGATGCGACGATCGTCCTAGATCATTTTGGCGGCCCGCTTGGCATCGGTCGTTACGAAGGCAAGCGCGAAGCGATCTTCGATACCTGGAAGAGAGACCTAACGGAGCTTGCGCAGTGTCCGAACGTGGTTGTTAAGCTGGGCGGAATCAATATGCCGGTAAACGGGTTCGGATGGCACCGACATCCCCTACCGCCCAGTTCCGACGCATTGGTCGCCGCGACCCGCGACTACTACCTCCACGCAATCGATCGGTTCGGTCCGAATCGGTGCATGTTCGAAAGCAACTTCCCGGTAGACAGAATTTCATGCTCGTACCTCGTGCTGTGGAACGCATTCAAGAAGATCGCGGCCGGATTCACTGCGGATGAAAAAGCGGATTTGTTCCACCGAACGGCGGCGAAAGTCTATCGCCTTGACCTCTACGGTTGACGAGTGCTGAAGCCGCTACGAATCTACTGATCTGCTGCCGATCCTCACCAAAGCTAGAGCTCGCCACGAAGGAGACCAACGGGCGCAAAGGGCCTGATCCGATCCCATCAGATTAGGCCTGGATCATCGGCTGAGAGGGCAGTACGCCCGAGCCATGAAAATCGACCGCGTTAGAGTTATTCGATCGCTCCCAGCTTTAGAGACTCCGAGCTCAAGCCGCAATGAGCGCGCCGCGCGACAAAAGTGTTCAGAGATGAAAGAGCCGCCCGGCCTGGTTTCGGCTTGGGGCGGCTCTCAGTGGCCGTGAGGTTTGGATCGCGCTCAGGGACGCGCCATCGGTCCGCGCAGCAATTTGCCCGGTAGCGCTCCCGTGTGTTCGTTGTTGCGCAGCACGATCTCGCCATTGACGACCGTGGCGAGGAGCCCGTCAGATTTTTGCTTGAGCCGCCGGGCACCCCCAGGCAGGTCGTACACTAGCTCGGGAAGCCGCGGAGAGATCTTTTCCGGATCGAAGACGATTACATCGGCAAAGTTGCCTTCGCGCAGCAGTCCACGGCCGCTCAGGCCCCATTGATAGGCCGGTACAAAGCTGAGCATCCGAATCGCTTCTTCTAGGGTGATTGCTTCCTTATCTCGAACCCAATGACTTAGCACGTGGGTTTGCAACGACGAATCCATTATTTGTGAGACGTGCGCCCCGGAATCCGAGAACGTCACTACCGACCGCGGATGCTTCATCATCTCCAGAACGTGGTCTTGGTTTTCGTTGACCAAAGTCTGAAGGAAGAATCTCTTCAGGTTCTTCTCCAGCGCCAGGTCGATAATGACATCGACCGGATCCTTGCCCTTCTCGGACGCAATCTCCGCAATCGATCGGTACGGTGGCGTAGGCCTGTCAAGCGGGAAAAGCCATTTGAAGTTTGCCATCCGTGCTTCGGCGCCGACCCCGCGGTCGCCGTCCTCTGATCGATTGCGAGCCGCCTGAGCCGCCTCCACCAGGTTTCGCCGGATATCGGGATTGCGCAACGCCGCCTCTTGTTCGGCCAACGGCAGCTTGCGGATCTCGCGCCACGCGGGCAGCCGATCGAACGGCATGCTTGTTTCGAACGACAACAGCAGATTGAGCGATCGGCTATGCACCTGCACAAACATCCTGCCGCCGGCCGCCGCGGTCTCGTCGGCGGTCTCGAAATACCGTCGCCAGTAGTTCGGCGCGCGTCGCGAACTGAACATTCCGAACGTTACGGGCACTGAAGTGTCGACCGCAAGTGACCTGAGCCGACCGAGATAGTCGTCGAGACGTGGTCCCTCGACTCCCGTATCTTCACCGGCGATCTCGAATATTCCGGCGCCCAACTCGCCCATCACGCCAACCAATTGGCGTACCTCGTCCCAATTTGCGATCCGGCTCGCGACCGGCTTACCGTCGGGGGTCTGATGGTTGCTGGTTCGCGAAGTTGTAAACCCAATTGCGCCGGCCCGAATGGCGTCCCGAAGCTCATGCTGCATCAGGGCGATGTCCTCGGTCGTGGCCTGCTCCTCAAATGCGCGCTGACCCATCACGTAGGTGCGCAGCGCGGAGTGCCCCACGTACGCGCTGTAGTTGATGCCTTTGGGCAAACGATCAACCGCGTCAAGATATTGGGCGAAAGTTGTCCACGACCATTTGATCCCCGCTTCCATGGCCTCGGGCGAAATATCTTCGGCGCGCTCGAGGTTGCGCATCACCAAGGTCTTGTCCTTCTCGGCGCACGGCGCAAGCGAGAATCCGCAGTTGCCCATGACGACCGAAGTGACGCCGTGCCAGCAAGAGCAGCTTCCCAACCGATCCCAAAAGACTTGGGCGTCCATATGAGTGTGCGCATCTATCAGTCCCGGGGAGACCACGTGCCCTTCGGCGTTGATCGTTTCACGGCTGCTTTCGCGGATCTTCCCGATCGCCGCGATCTTGCCGCGCTCGATACCCACGTCACCCTTGAAGCGCGGCATGCCGCTGCCATCGACGATCGTGCCATTGCGGATAATTAAATCGTACATCGCTCACTCCTTTCGCGGTTCGCTGCGGGGCGGTATCGACGACACCTGATGCTCCCGCGCAGCCGGTCAGTTTGGCAAGCACATCGGATACATTGCTTATTTCAGAATCGAGGGCAGTTCGGCAAGCGACGGGGGTGCCGCCCCGAATCGCGGATCGAGCCTACCAAACCCGTGCCTAGGCCCGCCGCCCGGCCGCGGGGCGCGCTAGGCGCCGAGTTTCTCGTCGATCCCGGCTAAATGCAGTGCTTTTTTCTTTGCTCCCTTGAGGTCATAGTATCTCCGAGTCACGATTCGCTGGGCGTAGAGGCCGCCGCCGGCTTGAACATTGGTAACGGCCTTCCAACCGCCATACGCGTCGGCGGTCAGATCGCGGATCGCATGGAACAAGCGGACGCGATACTCGCCGTCGACCCCGTTCATCGTCCCCATGTACTTGCGCACCAAAGGTCCGGTGACTTCATTTTCTAGATCGGCTATCGCGGGAGCGGTCAGAGTGGAGCCTCCGGCGATGTCGTGGAGATTGCGCACCATGTGATTGTAATTCGCAGCGCCGTGGTACTTGCCGGCGTTGGTATACAGTTCGTCGGGGAACGCCGCGCCCTCATCGCTAATCTGGCAGTTTGCGATCGCGGCTTCGAGAGCGGCG
>DASXNP010000434.1:0-15953 GCA_036494985.1 Binataceae bacterium (SeqCode) | reverse complement strand
TCCCGCCGCGGCAATGACTTCCTTGGGGCCCGCCGCGAACCCAATCCGCCACCCGGTCATGGCGTAGGTTTTAGACAGCGAATTGAAAATTATCGCCCGCGGTCGCAGTCGTGGCTCGATTTTTACGATATGCGGCACTGGACTGTCGTAAACGATGTGCTCGTAAACGTCGTCGGACATCACCCACATTTCGGTCCCCGCCAGCACCTTGGCGAGCTCGCTCAGGTGCTCTACGCGCAACACCGCGCCGGTTGGATTCGACGGGGAGTTGAGCAAGATTCCACGCGTGCGCGGCCCGATCGCCTTCTTCAAATCCGCAGGATCCAAAATGAACCCGCGCTCTTCCGGGCACACCACGAACTTGGGCCTCGCGCCCGACAGTTCCACCATCGCCGCGAAGCTCACCCACGCCGGCGTCGGGATGATCACCTCGTCGCCTTCGTCGAAGATGGTATTGATCACGTTGGCTTCTGCCTGCTTCGCTCCCGCCGAGCACAGAACCTCGCTCGGGTCGTAAGCGAGGTCGCTGTCGCGCTTGAGCTTGCTCGCAAACGCCTGCTTCAACTCCGGCACGCCGCTGACCGCGGTGTACTTGGTTTGACCGGCCGCGAGCGCCTTGCGCGCCGCTTCCTTGATTCGCTCGGGTGTGTCGAAATCCGGCTCGCCCGCATCAAGCGAGATCACGTCGATACCCGCCGCGCGCATTTCCTTGGCGCGTTGATCCGCCGCCATCGTCGCCGACGGCTTGAGCGCTGCCACTTTGCGATTAAACTTGATCATCTCAAAAGTCTCGAGGCCTAAATCGTCTGGTTCAACGCGAGTAGTGTATCGGCTCAGTCTAAGTGGTTAAACCCGCGCCCGGTTCGCCGTTTTGATGATATGCTGCGCCTGAGTCTCTAGGCGCCAAGCGCCACCCCGATCGGAGAAGAATCTTGCGATGCCAAAGGTAAATCTCGGCGAGAAGTTCGCGCTCTTTGAGGACTATTGGAATCCCAGAATCGTCGGCGAACTTAACGATTCATTCATCAAGCTGGCCAAGTTCAAAGGCGAATTCGTATGGCATCGGCACCCGGATGGGGACGAGCTTTTCCTCGTGATCCGCGGAGAACTCCTAATCCGGCTGCGAAGCGAAGAGATCTCGTTGACCGAAGGTGAGTTCTTCATCGTTCCCAGGGGCGTGGAGCATCTGCCGGTGGCCCATAAAGAGGCGTGGGTACTTCTGTTCGAGCTGAAGTCGACTCGAAATACCGGCAACCTTACCGAGCAGCGAACGCGTACGGACCTGGAGCGAATCTAACCCGCCAAAGCCTAGTCCACCTTCAGCTTCGAGCGCAGCCGCTTCATCACCGGCTCGGGGACCAATCGCGGCACCCGCTGCCCGTGCCCGGCCACTTCCTTGATTAGCCGCGACGAGGTGAAGAACAGTGCGGGATTCGAGAACAAGAACAACGTCTCGATGCCGGGCTTCATCTCCTTGTTCATCTGCGTCATCTGCAACTCGTATTCGAAATCCGTCACCGCCCGCAGGCTGCGAATTATCACCTTTGCCCCGATTCGTTCAGCGTAGTCGACCGACAACCCGCTGAACTTGTCCACCCGGGCGCGTGGTTCGAGATCGTGAATCGTCTCGCGGATCAATTCGATCCGTTCTTCGGGCGTAAACAGCGCCGAATCCTTATTCGGATTGTAGGCGATCGCGACGATCACCTCGTCGAAAATCGCAACGCAGCGTCGGATCACGTCGATATGCCCGTTGTGGATGGGATCAAAAGTCCCGGGGTAAACCGCGATGCTAGGCCGCTGGTCCTTGCTTCTGCCAATTGCCATGCTGGCCTTCCCGATTATGCGGGCGCGCTCTCGGTGCGCCGGTAGAGGGCGACGCGATGGTCGCCCAAAGTTGCGATGCTCACCCTTTCCAAAACTGGGACCTCCGGTGGAGTCTCCCGCCGCGACATCTCTACCGCGACCCATCCGCCGCTTGCAATCAAATCGAGCTCGCCCATCGCGCGCAGCGCCGCAGCGGTCGCCTGAGACTCGTACGGCGCGTCGACAAAAACCAGATCGAATCGCTCGGCCCGTCGATGCAATTCAGCCATTGCTCGATGCGCCTCGAGGACGATTACCTGCGTTCGATCGGTCAAGTCGAGCGTGCTCAGGTTGCGGCGAATCGCCGATGCCGCCAATTTTGACCCGTCCACGAACACCGCCCGATCCGCGCCGCGCGAAAGCGCCTCGATTCCCAACGCTCCGCTCCCGGCAAAGAGATCGAGCACGGTCCGTCCCGCGATGCTGATTTTCGCTTCCAGCCGCGAGAAGATCGACTCGCGCACCCGCGCTGAGGTTGGCCGCGTGGCCGTCCCGCGCGGCGCCCGCAAGCGGCGCCCTCGCGCTTCTCCCGCTATCACCTTCATCGGCCGGGTAGCCGCTCTCCAGCGCCGATCAAGAAGCCCCCGCTAAGGCGCCCAAAAAAAGGGAGGCGCGGCCACGCCTCCCTTGGTGATTGTGTCGCTCTTCGCGATCGTTCAAACCCCCAGTACGTGTATCGACATCGCGGCCGCCTCGCCGCGTACCATCCCGCCGCCATTCTCGGTCAGCCCGATCTTCGGATTGTTTACCTGCCGCTTGCCCGCCTCGCCGCGCAATTGCCAGAAAATTTCCGCGATCTGCGCTACCCCGGTCGCCCCCACCGGGTGGCCCTTGGCGAGCAATCCGCCCGACGGATTCACTGGAATCCTGCCGTTGATTTCCGTCACGCCCTCGTCGATCAGCCGCCCGCCCTCGCCGGCTTTGCACAGCCCCAGCTCCTCGTAGGTAATCAACTCCGCCGGCGCCGATGCGTCGTGCAACTCGATTACGTTGAGGTCCTTCGGTCCGATACCCGCCGCTTGGTATGCCTTTTGCGCGACCCGGCTGACAACCCCCTCTTCATCCCTGCCGTGATCGCTGCCCGACGATAGTAACGAGGCCAACACCTTGACCGGCTTGTTGGTAAACCGATTCGCGGCCGATGAGGCGCACAAAATCGTCGCCGCCGCGCCGTCGCCGATCGGCGAGCACATCAGCCGCGTCAGCGGCTCCGCGATTAGGGGCGCATTCATCACGTCTTCGAGCGTGCAAACGTCCTGATATTGGGCGTGCGGATTCAAGCTGCCGTTGTAATGGTTCTTCACCGCGATCCGCGCGAACTGCTCCTTGGTGGTCCCGAAGCGCTTCATATGCGCCCGCGCGCCTTCGGCGTAAAAGTCCATGAACATCGAGCGCGACTCGCCCGCGCCCCCGACCGCCTTTTCCGCTTCGCCTCGCGCCGCGCGTTCCGCCTTAAGCCGCGCCTGCTCGGCGTTCATTTTCGCGACCGTCTCGCGCATCAGCTCGACGTCGACCGCCGATCCGATGGCACCAAATGATACTTTCTTGTCCCGGTGGTAGAGTTTCTCCATCCCCAGCGCGAGCACTACGTCGTACATCCCCGAGGCCACGTATAGCCACGCCAGATGAAACGCGGTCGCCGAGCTCGCGCAGGCATTCTCGCAATTTACGATCGGAATCCCGCCAATCCCCATCTCGCGCAGCACAACTTGTCCGCGCACGCACTCCTGCCCGGTTACCAGCCCCGCCATCGCGTTGCCGACCACCGCTGCCTCAATTTGCCGAGCTTCGACCCCGGCCGAGGCGAGCGCGTTGTTGATCGCATCCCGCCCAAGAACCTTCATGCTGGTGTCGAGGTATTTGCCGAATTTCACCATACCGGCGCCAATTACCGCTACGTCACGCATTTCCGATGCCTCCTGATTTCTCCCGGCCCGTGCACGGGTCCGATGCCGTTCGACTACCGCAGCTCGAAGATTGGTCTTTGCGGACGATAACCCACCCGTGGCTCAACCTGCAAGTTCGCGATCCGTCCCGGCCTCACTGCACCACCTCGGCTTGGAGCTTGCCCGCGCGCACCGCTTTGACCAGCGCCGCATGATCCTTCTCGTTCTGATCCGCATACGACACGGCAAAATCGGCCACCGCATCTTCAAATGCCTCGCTTTTGCCCAAGTAGGCGTCGAGGACCACCGCGTCGCCAGATCGGACGTGCGCCTTGGCCAGCGCCCACCCGCACATTCGGCCGTAGTCGGACAGGTTGCTCGGCTTCATCACTTCGATCGCCACCGAGATCTTCGCGTCGCGCAGTTGACGCACGTAAAAGTGCCTGGTCCCCTCGCCGGTGTACCAACCAAGGAAAATATCGCTGGCCGCCTGCATTAACCGCTGTCCCACTACCACTCGTTGCCCCGCATGACTGTATGGGCTGCGCCCGGCGTAGGGTTCGAGAACCGACTCGCGCGCTTCTTTGAATTGCAGGAACAGGGGATCGCCCTTGCCTGAGACCAGCAGCGAGATTCCGCATCGCGTACCTACGCTCCCCACCCCTACCACCTTGCTCGCCACGTCCTTGATTTCGAACCGATCGAGCAAGACCCGCCGCTCCGGCGGCAGCGTTTGGCGATATTGGGCGTGCGCGCCTTCGATCTTCTGATGGTTTATGGCCGCCTCAGGGTCGTCGTCGTGATAGATTAGCGGGCTTTGGTCTTTGATCTTCGGCTGCCCCCCTTCCTCGACGGTGAGCTTGATGTACTCCTTGAGCTGGTCGCTTTCCGCACTCGCCTTGCGCATCGCGCGTTTGCTCAAACGGCGCATCTCGGGATCTTTGATCTCCCTGACCAGCTCCTCCAAGCCGAGCTCCTGGTACCACGCATCGAGGGTCGGCATCTTAGCGAACGCTGTCATGTGCTGGTGGTAGCTGCTCAGCGCATCCCATGCTGCATCGCGGCATTCGCGCTCCCTGAATCCATTTGATCGCCCTGCTACCACCATGCTGGCCGCCAGGCGCTTCACGTCCCACTCCCACGGCGCAATCGTGGTCTCATCGAAATCGTTGATATCGAAGATCAGTTGACGTTCCGGGGTCGCAAACCCGCCGAAATTCATCAAATGGCAATCACCGCACGCCTGAAGCTTAATTCCCGTGTTGGGCGTCGACGCGAGATCGAATGCCATGTTAGCCGCCGCCCCGCGGTAGAAGGTGAACGGCGATACCATCATCCGTCCGTATCTAATCGGTATGAGCTTCTGGACTCGCCCCCGCGACGACTTGATTACAATCTCGATCACGTCGCGTCCCTTCTGGCGCGGATTCCACTTCGCTTGAGTCTCCCGCGGACACTTGTCGCGCAGCGCCTTGCCTGCCGCTACCCGTTCGTCGACGCTGAGTCGGTTGGTCTGCTTAAGTGGGTCGCCCTTCGCGACTCCTTCGGGGTGTCTGGGCGATCTCGCCGGGGCCATGACTGTGCCTCCATTCAACCAGAAGAATTCCTACATATCGACTCCTGACCTTGTGAATAGCAAGTCGCGTTTGCCCGAACCGGCAGCCTCAAAGCCACCCGCATGGTCGAATCCCGGCCCGCGGCGGATGCTTGCCCCGCCCTCGAAGATCAAAAACAATGGTTGCGACCCAAGCGCAAATTGGCTACCTGTTACTGGATTCCCAGCCGGCCCGTGATCGGCTTAAGGACCTCTTATATTTCGCGTATTCGATGGAATCGAAATCAGACTCCGGATCTGCAACCACCGAAGGCCGCGCTGCGAGCCCGGCGTTCTCCGAGGACGGGCTTCGCGAGCATCGGGAACTGCTTACTCATTACCCTACGCGCCAGGCCGCCCTCATCCCGACCCTTTGGATCGCCCAGCGCGAATTCGGCTGGATCAGTCCGGCCGCCGAACACTACGTCGCGCGGCTGCTGGATTTGCCGCCCTCGCACATCCGGGCGGTGGTCACGTTCTATACGATGTTTTACGCCAAGCCGGTTGGGCGCTGGCATCTGGAAGTGTGCACCAATGTCTCATGCTGGCTGCGCGGCTCGACCCGAATCGTCGATTGCATCGGTAAAAAGCTCGGTATCAAGCCCGGCGAGACCACCTCCGACGGCAAGTTCACCCTGACCACCGTCCAATGTCTTGCCTCGTGCGGCACGGCTCCGATGCTCCAGCTTAATCACGACCGCTTCATCGAAAACCTCACCCCCGAATCCACCCTCGAACTGATCGACGAGCTGTCGTCCAAGTGACCAGCAGCCTCATGGTCGCGACGGTCCAGTGCCTGCTGATGTTTCTCCTGGCACTCAATCTCTCGCTGTTCAATCTCTACTTCGAGCGCAAGGGCAGCGCGCTGATTCAGGATCGCGTTGGCGCCAACCGCGCCAACGTGTTCGGCTTCGGCAAGCGATTGGGCCTGCCCAACCTTGGCATCATGAACACCACCATCGCCGATCCGCTCAAGCTGTTTACCAAGGAGGATTTCGTCCCGGAGGGTGCCGACGCCATGCTCCACGGACTCGCCCCCTTTCTAGCCCTGTTTCCGGTGATGGTCGCTTTCGTGGCGATCCCATTCGGCGACACGGTTACGATCGGTGGCACCGTCTATAACCTCCAGGCTGCCAGTCTCAATGCCGGCGTGCTTTACATTCTCGCCACCCTCGGTCTTGGGGTTTATGGCGTCGCGCTCGCCGGGTGGTCCTCGAACAACCGATGGGCACTGCTCGGCGGGATCCGCGCCACCGCCCAGATGATCTCGTACGAACTTGCGATGGGCCTCGCGATCATTTCGGTGGTGATGGCTTTTGGCACGCTCGATCTCCAGGAGATGTGCCGGCGCCAAGGCGAGCTGTGGTTCGGATGGATCCCGCGATGGGGCATCTTCCTTCAGCCGCTCGCCTTCGTGATCTTCCTGGTCGCCGGCATCGCCGAATCCAAGCGCGTCCCCTTCGATCTCCCCGAAGCGGAATCCGAGCTGATACTGGGCTACTTCACCGAATACTCGGGCGGCAAGCAGGTCGTCTTCATGCTTACCGATCTGATGGAAATTGTCCTGATCGCCATGCTCGTGACGACCTTCTTCTTCGGCGGATGGCAGATTCCCTTTTTGATGCACGACGGCTTCCATTTCCCGGGCGGCCATTTCCTCGCCCTGCCAAGCCTTCTGGTTTCGATCCTCGGCGTGGTCGCTTTTCTCGTTAAAGTGATCTTCTTATGCCTGTTGCAGAATGTCGTGCGATGGACCCTGCCGCGCTTCCGCTATGACCAATTGATGCGTCTGGGATGGAAAGTCCTGACGCCGCTTGGCCTGATCAATATCGTCATCACCGCCTGCGCGGTGGTCGCAGTCGGGAGGCCCGGCTGATGCCGCTGTGGCTGTTTGCATTTCTCGCCTCGCTTGCGCTGATCTCCGCGCTCGGCGTCATCCTCCAACGCAATCCGATCCACAGCCTGCTTGCGCTCATAATGACGCTGCTGGTCATCGGTGTCCTGTTTATCGGCGAAGGCGCGGCCACCGTCGGCTTCCTGCAAATAATCGTTTACGCGGGCGCGATCATGGTCCTGTTTCTCTTCGTCATCTGGCTCTTGAACCTCCAATCGCAGAATCTCGACCCCGGTCGCGTCGCGCTCAAGTTCTTCGCTGGAATCGGCTCGGCGGGCTTGGCCGCCATCCTCTTTGCGTTGCTCATCCATTCCGCGACTACCGTCAAGCCGATTCCCGTGACCGCCGAGTACGGCTCAATTGACACGCTGGCTGAGACCCTTTTTTCGGATTATCTGATCGCCTTCGAAGTTACGTCGATTCTCCTTCTCGCCGCGGTCGTCGGTTCGATCGCGCTCGCCCGGCGCATCCCCGGTTCCGGTCTCAAAGCCGCAAGCGCCGCCGAAGGGAGGCCTGAAGGCGACTCCAAACTCGTCTCCGGTGCCACCCGATGATTCCAAGCGACTACCTGATGATCCTCTCTGCCGCGATCTTCGCCATCGGCGTCGCCGGCGTGCTGACGCGCCGCAACATCATCGTGATGTTCATGTCGGTCGAGCTGATGCTCAACGCGGTTAATCTCTCTTTCATCACGCTCGCCCGATCCTTTGCTTCGATGGAAGGTCAGGTGATCGTCTTCTTCGTCATGACCGTCGCAGCCGCCGAGGCCGCGGTCGGATTGGGCATCATCATTTCGGTCTTTCGCAACCGTGAGACCGTTAACGCCGATGACCTCCAGCTGATGCGCTGGTAATTCGCAGGTCTCAGGCAAGCCGTTAGATCAACCAGGGCCAGATGCCGTCGGTTCGCCAAATTCAACCAGCGAGGCAAGATTCCCGTGCGAGCGGCTAGGACCGATAAACCCCGCACCCCGATCGTGGGTGGCGGAATTGCCGGCCTCGCGCTGGCGGCGGAACTGGAACGCCAGCGGCGGCGCGTTCTAAACATGGTTGAGAGCGCGGATTCGGCCCTGACCCGCGGCCGCGGCCTGCCTTTGAGCGGTAATGACTTCTCGCCTTGCGCTGGATCGGGGTGGGGAGAACTCGTCAAGCCCGGACTTGTTACGACGCGCTCGGGCCAATGCTGTGCCGGGGAGGCCGGTTCGAAGCCCTGCTTGAAGGCGCTTGAGAGTCCCACCGAGATCAATTGGCGGCACAAAGTGAAGTGACCCTCGACTAACATGCAGATGTCAGTTGAATTTCCGGCTCTTGGCTTCATCTTGCTCTTCCCCGCGCTCGGGGTCGTCTACCACATCTTCTTCGGTTACCGCTGGGGCCGCCGCGTGGACAATTTGATTGGCCCCGGCGTGATTTTGGTTTCGTTCGCGATCGCCTGCTGGGCCTTCTATACGCTCGCCAGGCTGCCGCCAGGCAGCGCGCTGACTTGTCGCTTATGGGACTGGTTCGCCTCAGGCAGCTTTCACGCGGCGCTGGGGCTGCGCGTCGACGCGCTCTCCGGCGTAATGATCATGATCGTCACCGGCGTCGGCGGGTTGATCCACGTCTATACCTGCGGCTACATGGGCCATGATCCGGACTACGCGCGTTTCTTCGCCTACATGAACCTCTTCATCGTCGCGATGCTATTCCTGGTCACAGGCGACAACCTGGTCGTGATGTTCCTCGGCTGGGAAGGTGTCGGTCTCTGCTCGTACCTTCTGATCTCTTTTTGGCACACCAATCCGCAATTCGCCCGCTTTGGCCGCAAGGCCTTCATCGTAACGCGCGTTGGCGACGTCGGCTTCATTCTGGCGATCCTAAGCCTGGTCCGCGCGCTTGCCCCGCACGGTGTGTGGAGCCTCAACTTCACCGATCTTCAGGCCAACGTCCTGCTGCTTTCTCCGATCACCTGCCTCACGGTCGGGGTGCTTCTGCTGATCGGGGCCGCCGGAAAATCCGCGCAACTCCCGCTTTACGTGTGGCTCCCTGACGCGATGGTCGGCCCCACCCCGATTAGTGCCTTGATCCACGCCGCCACGATGGTGACGGCCGGCGTCTACATGGTTGCCAGGATGCATTTCATCTTCGACCGCTCGCAATTCGCGATGGACCTCGTCGCCACCATCGGCGCATTCACGTGTATCTACGCCGGGACCATCGCCCTGGTTCAGCCGGACATCAAAAAAGTGTTGGCCTACTCGACCATCAGCCAGCTTGGCTACATGTTCCTCGGTGTCGGCGTCGGGGCGTTTTCGTACGGCATCTTCCACCTCATGACCCACGCCTTCTTTAAGGGCTGCCTCTTCCTATGCGCGGGCGCGGTGATGCATGCGCTGGGCGGCGAGCAAGACATGAACAAGATGGGCGGGCTGCGCCGTAAGATCCCGATCACCTACGCCACGATGTTCATCGCCACCCTCGCGATCACAGCGATCCCCGGCTTTTCAGGCTATTTCTCCAAGGACCTCATCCTTGAAGCCGCGTACACCTCCGGCCACACCACCTTGTGGCTTCTCGGCGTCACCACCGCGGGCATCACCGGTTTCTACATGTTCCGATTGCTCTTCATGACCTTCTTCGGCGAATCCCGCGTCGAGAAAGATCGGCTTGCTCACATTCATGAGGCACCACCCTCGATGACCGTCCCGCTCATGGTTCTCGCCTTCCTCTCGATCGTCGGCGGCTACGTCGGACTGCCACCCGGTGCGGCGTGGGGCGATGCCTTCGCGCGCTTCCTCGCGCCCGTGGTCGGCGAATTTCATCCGACCTACGAGGCGAGCACGCTCTTTCTTTCAGGGTGCGCGACTGGCGCCGGCCTGACTGGTATCCTGCTCGCGTACCTTTTCTACATTCGCTTCCCCAGCCTCCCGCCGTTGCTCGCGCAGCACGCCGAGCGCATCTACGACCTGCTGCTGGAAAAATACTACGTGGACGAGATCTACGACTTCCTCATCTCGCGCCCGCTCTTTTTCATCTCCAGCGTGATCTTCGGCCGCGGCGTCGATTCATTCGTGATCGATGGACTGGCCGACGGCGCCGCCGTGACCGCTGAGGCCACCGGTGGCATCGCAAGCCGCGCCGAAACCGGCAACGTCCAGCACTACGCTTTCGTCTATCTGCTCGGTGCCATTGCCATCGCCGCCTATTATCTCTTCAGGGTGCTCGGCTGATGTCCCTCTTGGGCTCTTACCCAGGCTCAGCAAAGAATCGCTCGGCGCGACGGGTCCGGCGGTGCGAGCAATCTCACAGCGCTTGGTCCTCTCCAAACGAGAGCCACGCCGTCTTCGGGGCCGGAGAACCTGAAAGTGTCTAGCCTCATCCTCACCAGCGTCGTCTTCCTCCCGCTGCTCGGCAGTCTCTTCGTCATCATTTCCGGCGGCGATTCCAAATCGATCTGGCGCTCTGCCTTTATCTTCTCGCTGGTCCCCCTCGGGGTCAGTATCTACCTCGTCGCGGTCTTCGACCCCGCCCAGTCGGCCTACCAGTTCGTCGAGCAGTATCAATGGATTCCGCAGTTTGGCATCTCCTACCATCTCGGAGTCGATGGCATCAGCCTCTTCCTCGTCCTCCTCACTACGCTCCTCATTTCGATCTCGCTCTGGTACTCCGCCGGCGGTGACATCGAGGAACGCGCCCGCGAGTTCTGCTTCTTTGTCCTGTTGCTCGAAACCGGCCTCATCGGCGCGCTGCTCTCGCTCGATCTCTTCCTCTTCTATTTGTTTTGGGAGCTGATGCTTTTCCCGATGTATTTTCTGATCGGCATCTGGGGCCATGGCAACAAAATCTACGCCGCAATCAAGTTCGTCCTCTTCACGATGTTCGGCTCGGCCCTGATGCTGGTCGCGATCGTCTACCTGGCCATCGCCGCTCGCGATCACTTCGGTTCACTCACCTTCGATTTGCCCGCCCTGATTCAGGTCCCGCTGACCGTCACCGAATCGCGATGGCTCTTTGCGGCCTTCGCACTCGGCTTCGCGATCAAAGTTCCGATGTGGCCGGTCCACACCTGGCTGCCCGATGCGCACACCGAGGCGCCGACCGCCGGCTCGGTCATTCTCGCCGGCATAATGCTCAAGATGGGCACCTACGGCTTTCTCCGTTTCGCCATTCCGCTCTTCCCCGATGTAGCCGTCGAAGTCACGCCGATTTTCATGGCGCTCGCCGTCATCGGCATCCTCTACGGGGCGATGGTCGCGCTGGTCCAAGCCGATCTCAAACGGCTGGTAGCCTATTCGTCCGTCAGTCACCTGGGCTTCGTCATCCTCGGGATGTTCGCGCTCAACACCCAAGGCGTCGAAGGCTCGATCTACCAGATGCTCAATCACGGCCTCTCGACCCCCGCGCTCTTTCTCATCGTCGGGATGCTCTACCTACGCCGTCACACTCACGAGATCTCCGAGTTCGGCGGCCTGTGGAGCCGCGTTCCAATCATGGCCGCGCTCTTCATGTTTGCGATGCTCTCGTCCATCGGCCTGCCCGGTCTCAACGGCTTCATCGGCGAATTTCTGATCATGCTCGGTGCGTTCCTCCACACTTGGCAGGCCGTCGCCTTCGCCGCTTTTGGCACGGTCCTCGGCGCACTCTACCTGTTGTATGCCTACGAGCGCGTGATGTGGGGCGAGCTGAGCAACGACAAGAACAAGCTGATGCCCGATCTCGATTTGCGCGAAATCCTCTCGATCGTCCCCCTGATGGCCTTGATGCTATTTATGGGCTTCTACCCCAAACCGCTCCTTAGTCGGATGGAACCGTCCGTCAACGCTTTGCTGACTCGCATCCACAATCCGGTCGCCCGAGTCGAGTCTCGTTCCGCCCGCCGCCTCGCGACCGCGTCCCCGCTCCCCGCAAAAGATCGCGCGGACCAGAGAGGCCTTTGCGATTGCATCTTTTGGGCTGGGCAGGGGGTAAGCAAGGCTGAGGTTTGCGCGGGAGAGGAAGTCGCCCCCATCACGGTCAACGAAGCGAAGGATCCCGCGGCGCTGCCGCTCTCCCCTTTTGCTTCAGGGGCGGCGGGCGGAGGAGTTAGGTCGTGACCAAGTTCGATCTCCTCGCGATCAACTTCTCCTGGCTCTCGATCCTCCCCTTGATGGCGATTTCCGCGGCCGCCATCGCGGTCCTCCTGGTCGGCGTCCGCGTCGATGACGAAGAATCCGAGGGCCTCGGATGGCTGTCCCTGGCCGGTATCGCGGTTACCTTCGTGCTCACGCTGCTAATGCGCGGTCAGCACGATCTGACCTTCTCCGGCGCGCTTGCGCTCGACGATTATACGGTCTACTTCGCGCTGGCGATCCTCGTAACCGCCGCCATCGTCATCCTCCTCTCGCTGGACTACGTCCCCGAAACCGGCATGGTCGGGGCCGAATACTACTCGCTGATTCTCTTCGCCACGCTCGGCATGCTGCTGATGGCCGCTGCGGGCGACCTGATCATCATTTTCCTCGGCCTCGAAACGATGTCGCTAGCCATCTACGTGCTGGCTGGTTTCGCCCGTCGTGATCCCAAATCCGGCGAGGCGGCGATGAAATATTTTATCCTCGGTGCATTTTCCACCGGGTTTCTGCTCTATGGCATCGCGCTCCTCTATGGCGCTACCGGGTCGATCAAGCTCGATGCCATCAGTCGCGCGCTGTCATCGCCCATGAGCTCTCCGCTGCTTCTAATGGGCATCGGGATGCTGCTCATCGGCTTTGGCTTTAAGGTGGCCGCCGTACCCTTCCACATGTGGACCCCAGATGCGTATGAAGGCGCGCCCACCTCGATCACCGCTTTCATGGCCGTCGGTGTCAAAATCGCCGCTTTTGCTGCGTTCCTGCGGGTCTTCACCGGGCACCTGGGTGGTGTCCGCGCCGAGTGGAATTGGGTGTTGTGGACCCTAGCCGCACTTACGATGACCGCCGGCAATCTGATCGCGCTCGTGCAGACCAACATCAAGCGGCTGCTGGCCTACTCGGCCATTGCGCACGCCGGTTACATCTTGGTCGGAATGGCCGCCGGCAACGCCGCTTCGGGCGCAGCCGTGATGTACTACCTGCTCGCCTATGCCTTGACCAATCTCGGCGCGTTTGGCGTGGTCATCGCGCTCGGCCGCAAGGGTGTGCCCCACGATTTGATCGAGGACTATCGGGGTCTCAGCACGCGCCATCCGATGCTCGCGGCTGCGATGGCGCTCTTTCTCTTCTCGCTGGTCGGGGTCCCGCCGCTTGCCGGCTTTGTAGGAAAATTCTACATCTTTTCCGCCGCCCTGAATGCGGGCTTGGTATGGCTGGTCGTAATCGCCGCGATCAACACCGTGATCGCCGCCTACTACTACATTTCGGTCATCGTCGCGATGTACATGCTCGAAGGCGCACCCGCCGAAGACTTCACGCTCAATCGGCGTCCGGCTCTGGTCGCCGCGATCGCGATCGCCCTCATCGGCACGGTCCTGGTCGGAGCTTTCCCCCAGCCCTACATGTCTGCCGCCCAAACCGCCTTCTCCTCCGTCCTGTCATCTCCGCCCCCTACCCAAGTTTCATCGCGTTAGGGTCGCTCTTTTCAAGACCCCCCGGCCGGGCCCGAGGCGATCGGTCGTCATGTAAAGCCCAGTCTTCTCAGCGTGGAACCTGCTGCGCTTACGCCGCTGCCTTTTTTTAATCTCGTACTCTTATCGTCGCGCGTACTCTCGCGCTTCTCGCAGTGTCCATCAAACCTGAGCAAGTCCAGGCCTGCACCCTTGTCTTTGAATAAAATTCGATCCTACTTTCTGTAGGCTTGGGGACCACGACTACGATCGCGACCGATTGGCTTCAACGACAAATCTCGATGGATCATTCGACCAAGCTGATCGTCCACTCGGTCAAAGTCTCCGCCCGCTGGCGCTCGATCTCGGTTGCTGCAAGTGGCTGTCAGACGACGGTTTCCAAAGCCATTTCTTAAAGCTTTTGCAGACCATGGTTTGAAAACAATCACTCAGCCGCCGCCGCCGCTATGACCGGCACATTTCGCGCGGTTGCGATTAGCAACTCCTCGATGTTACATCGACTCGTGGAGTCTCGTTGAACTCTCGCAATCTGCAAAGTGGAGAATCGAATAGATGCGCGCCACAGTAATGCGAAATAGACGCCTCGTGGTCGATAACGTGCCAACTCCGGTGCCCGGACCGGGCGAAGTACTAGTCAAAACCCTCGCCTGCGGAATCTGCGGTTCCGATCTTCACGCCTTAAAATACGCCGACAAGCTGGTCGAAGGAGCCAAACGGTCGGGCGGGTCGTTCGTGATGGATCTCGACCGCGACGTCGTGATGGGCCACGAGTTCTGCGTCGAAGTTGTCGATCACGGCCCCGATACGAAGAAAAACTTCAAAGCCGGTTCGCGCGCCTGCTCGATGCCGGTTCTGATCCGCAATACCGGGGTCGAAACCGTCGGCTACTCGAACGAAAATCCCGGCGGCTACGCTGAGTTCATGCGCCTGACCGAGGCTTTGCTACTTCCGGTGCCCAATGGACTCGGAACCGACCACGCCGCGCTCACCGAACCGATGGCCGTCGGATATCACGCGGTCGAAAAGGCCCGCCTGACCCCCGACGACGTTCCGTTGGTCATCGGATGCGGCCCGGTCGGCCTCTCGGTCATCTCGTCGCTCAAGCTGCGGGGCATCCATCCGATCGTCGCAGCCGACTTTTCTGGGGGCCGCCGCAGGTTCGCCGAGCAGCTCGGTGCCGATGTCGTGATCGATCCAAAGGAAAAATCGCCCTACACGAGCTGGAAGGAGATGGCGGTTTGGAGCGATCCCTCCAAGGCGCCCACGCTGCCGCCATGGCTTCCCGGTCCGGCGCTCCGTCCCGCGGTCATCTTCGAATGCGTGGGCGTCACCGGCGTGATCGATCAGCTGATGCTCAACGCGCCGGCACACGCGCGCATCGTGGTGGTCGGGGTGTGCATGGAGCGCGACGCCTTCGAGCCAATGTTCGGCATCAACAAGGAACTCAACCTCCAGTTCGTCCTCGGTTACACCCCCCAGGAGTTCGCCGCCACATTGCGCAACATCGCTGAGGGCAAAGTCAACGTCACGCCGCTGATTACGGCCACGGTCGGCGTCGAAGGAGTCGCGCAGGCGTTCCAGGACCTGGGCTCGCCCGAGCGCCACGCTAAAATCATCGTCGAGCCCTGGCACAGTTGATTTAGCGCCGCCGCTTCGGCTTGATCGCCGGTTTCTTGGGCCTGGCCGCCGCAGTTTGTTTCGCCTTGCGAGCGGGCGCCGACTTAGCTTGCACGGTTTGGGAAGTCGCGGGCGCGCTCCCCGCGTCACTAAAGTATGCGTCGGCCTCGATCTCGAACATCAGGTCCGGGTGCGCTAGCGCCTTTACCTCGACGCACGTCGCCGCCGGGGGATTCTCTCCGAAAGCTTCCTTGTGGGCTTTGGCGATATCACCGAAGCGGCCCATGTCGGTGACAAACATTCGCGTGCGCACAACGTCGGCGAGCTTGGCCCCGGCTCGTTCGAGCACGCTGGCGACGTTGGCGATCGCCTGGCGCGCTTGCAAGTACATCTGTCCGCGCCCGACGATCCGCCCGTCGTCATCGGTCGCAGTCGTGCCCGAGACGATTATCATCGGCCCCGCCTTCACCGCGCGGCTGTATCCTACGATCGGCTCCCATGGAGCATTGCCCGACAAACGCTGGATTTCCACGATGTC